>JBDTNI010000230.1:0-4570 GCA_039933815.1 Betaproteobacteria bacterium | reverse complement strand
CCGAGCACCGGCCGTCATGTGCGGTCACGGTAGCAAATTGGGTCCAGTTGCACAATCAGTTTGCCGCGTTGCACTAACATATTTGTTCAATACAATCAAATACTAAGAAATTGATTCCGCCAGATGGAAATTTCCGCGCGTTTTTAGCCAGCCGGCGTGCTGCGTTGCATTAATCGCTTGGCAAGCATGCCGGCCAGAACGCCAGGTAGCGACTTTAACGTCATGATTATGCATTTGAAAAATCTTCGACGCCCCGGTGAGGTGCTATCTACGGAGGCGGCGCGGCTGGAAAGTGATTCCGAAAGCGAGGCCCGATTGACGAACCGCACCCGTCGGGCGCGATGGACGGGTGCGTCAAGTCGGCGGGGCGAGGGGATCAGCCGGCAGCGCGCAGCGCCAGCATCGCGTCGAAGAGTTCCGGGTCGTCCCAAGGCACGTCCACCGGATGCTTGCGAAGCCACGGACTTCCCGGGTCCCTCAGCCACTCGGCGGGAAACTGGACGGACGTGCGCGCTTCGGCGTCGTCGAGACGGCTGCGGGACGCGCTCGGCTCATCCGCCATGGCCGCGCGAAGTGCCGCACCGAGGTCCACGTTGATTGTGGTGCCGACGTGCATGCATCGGCCGATCCGCCGATTGATGCCGATTAGCAGCGGCGTTTGCGTCGAAGGGTCGATGACGAACTCGACTTCGACAAGACCGGTGATGCCGAACGCCTCCACCAACCGCGCCGCCATGTCGCGCAACGGCAGGGAATGAACGTGACGGACCACGCTCGCGGGCGCGGCGGGGGCCGTCGGTTCCGCCAACCGTTCCGTCGCGTAGCCGGCGAGATAACGACCGCGCCACGCGGCGACGCTCTGGCGGATGAGCGCGCCGTCAATCCGTTGCTGGACGAGGAGGAGTCGACCGGCAGGCACATCGTCGTCCGCCGCGGCCTGAGGCGTCAGCGCGCGAAACGCGGTGGCAACCGTGGGTTCATCGTCTGCCACACGAACGGCGTCGCCACCGGGCATCGCTCGCTTCAGCACGACGCGGTAGCCGTGGCGAGCGGCAAACGCGACGGCCCCTTCGAGCGCGCCCACGACCGCATGGTTCGGCACCGGCACGCCCGCGGCGATCGCGGCGTCGGGCAGCAACGTGCGATCGATGGTCCGGAGGTAATGCGAAGGATCGCCCAGCGATTCGCGGACGAGGCTCGCGAGCGACTGCTGCAAGGCGGCTTGCATCTGTGGCGGCGGCGCGATGGCGAGCGTCGCCAGCAGCCGAAACGACATGTCGTCGCACGGTATGACCAGCGCCGGCGCGATTGCACGCACTGTCGCCGCGACGGCGTGAATCCACTCGAGTTGCGTGACGCGTTCCGGCAGATGCGCAACGCGCGAGACGAAACGACTGGATTCCGCCAATGTTCCCCGCGGCGTCAGAAGCGTTACGTCGAATCCGGCGCGCGCCAGCGATCGCGGCGCTCGCGCCGTGCCGTAACCTCGCGTGCCGGTCGAAAGCAGCAGAACGGGGACCGCATCGGGCATGGTCGGCGGCGTCGGTTGATCATCCGCGCAAAGCGGGGGCGAGGGGCCGGTTGCGACGGAACGGGCGAGAGTCTAGCAGCCTGAGCGGAGAAGCGTTCAACCCGCTCGACGCGCGCGTGACGCGCAACGGAAAATCCTGCACGCGTGGCACGCCGGACCGCAGACCACGGCGCTGCGGGCGCAGATCACCGCCCTGCGCGACGGCGGTGTCGTCGCGATATCGATTCCGCGCGCGCCCTATCGGTGCCCGCCCGGCCCCTACGAGCGCGCGTGCCAGATTGCGTGGTACCTCAAGCAGTCGAAGCCGCGCAGCAAGGTGCTCGTGCTCGACGGGAACGAAGGCGTCCAGTCGGAACGGGAGCTGTTCACGTCCGCCTGGGACGACGACTATCGCGGAATCGTCGAGTACCGACCGGATCACGTGCTGACGGAGGTGGACGCGACGACGATGACCGCGCGTTTCGAGACGGCCGACGGCGATACGGGTCGCTCCGCTGATGCCGAAATCCGGACACATGGCCAACCAGCACGGCAAGGTCGCCGCTGCGGCGGTGCCGGCAATGCTGGCGGACAAGCCCGTCGATTCATCCCCCGTCGTCACCAACGCGTGCTACACCTACGTCAACGACCGTGAGGCATCCCACATTGCGTCGGTGCATCGGTACGACCCGCAGGCGAAGACCCTAGAGCCCGTCGCGGGAGCCGGCGGCGTATCGGGCGCAAAGAGCATGCAGGAAGGTGACTACGGCTTCGCGTGGGCGCGCGCCATCTTTTCGGACATGCTCGGCTAGGAACCGGCGCTCGCGCGGACGCACGGCGCGATCGCGCGTGACCAACCCGCAGAGGTGTTCTAGACGACCGCCGCTTCCGGCGCGTCTTCGAAGGACAGCTTGATCGCGTCGTCGTCGCCGATGTCGATCGTAACCTTGCCGCCGTTCACGAGCCTGCCGAACAGCAGTTCGTCGGCGAGCGCCTTGCGGATCGTGTCCTGGATGAGCCGTCCCATGGGACGTGCGCCCATCTGCGGATCGAACCCCTTGCGGCCGAGGAACTCACGCAACTTCTGCGAAAACGTCGGGTCGACCTTCTTCTCGTGCAGCTGCGCCTCGAGCTCGAGCAGGAACTTGTCGACGACGCGCAGGATGACTTCGTGATCGAGCGCGCCGAACGAGATCGTTGCATCAAGCCGATTGCGAAACTCCGGCGTGAACAGCCGTTTGATTTCGGCCATTTCGTCACCGGCCTGGCGGTCGTTCGAGAAGCCGATCGTATGCCGTGCGAGGTCGCCCGCGCCGGCATTGGTCGTCATGATGATGATGACGTTGCGGAAATCGGCTTTGCGCCCGTTGTTGTCCGTCAGCGTGCCGTGGTCCATCACCTGCAGCAGGATATTGAAAATGTCGGGATGCGCCTTCTCGATCTCGTCGAGCAGCAACACGCTGTATGGATGCTTGGTGATGCTTTCGGTCAGCTGGCCGCCCTGGTCGAAACCGACGTAGCCCGGCGGCGCGCCGATGAGGCGCGAGACTGCGTGTCGCTCCATGTACTCGGACATGTCGAAACGCAACAACTCGACACCCAGGCAGAACGCTAGCTGACGCGCGACTTCCGTCTTGCCGACGCCTGTCGGCCCGCTGAAAAGAAAGTTGCCGATCGGCTTGCGCGGGTTGCCAAGCCCCGAGCGCGACATCCGGATCGCGGACACCAGGGCGTCGATGGCCTTGTCCTGGCCGAACACGACGTTGCGAAGGTCGCGATCGAGCGTCTTCAGCGCGTTGCGGTCGTCGGACGAGACGCTCTTGGCGGGGATCCGCGCGATTTTAGCGACGATTTCCTCGACTTCGTTCTTGCCGATCACCTTCTTCTGCCGCGACTTCGGCAGGATCTTCTGCGCGGCACCAGCCTCATCGATGACGTCGATCGCCTTGTCGGGAAGGTGACGGTCATTGATAAAACGCGCGGCGAGTTCGGCCGCCGACGTCAGCGCCGCCGGCGCGTACTTGACGCCGTGGTGCTGCTCGAAGCGCGTCTTCAGACCCTTCAGGATCTCGATAGTCTCGGCGATCGACGGCTCGGGTACGTCGACCTTCTGGAACCGCCGCGACAACGCGTGATCCTTTTCGAAGATCTGCCGATATTCCGTATACGTCGTGGCACCGATGCATTTCAGCGCGCCGGTGGACAGCGCCGGCTTCAGCAGGTTGGAGGCGTCGAGCGTGCCCCCCGACGCGGCGCCCGCGCCGATGATCGTGTGGATTTCGTCGATGAACAGGATCGACTTCGGATTCTCGGCAAGCTGCTTCAGCACCGCCTTCAGCCGCTGCTCGAAATCGCCGCGATACTTGGTACCGGCGAGGAGCGCACCCATGTCGAGCGAATAGACCTGATATTCCTTCAGCAGCTCGGGAATGTCGCCTTCGTTGATCCTCCGCGCCAGCCCTTCGGCGATGGCGGTCTTGCCCACGCCGGCTTCGCCGACGAGCAACGGATTGTTCTTGCGGCGGCGGCACAGGACCTGGATCACGCGCTCGAGTTCGTGCGCACGACCGATCAGCGGATCGATCTTGCCGTTGCGCGCCATGATGTTCAGGTTGACCGTGTATGCGTCGAGCGCACCCTGCGACTCGCTGCCGCCCTCGGCGTCCTCCTTGGCGTCCGATGCCTTGTCCTGTTTCTGCTGGGGCGTCTTGGTGATTCCGTGCGCGATGTAGTTGACGACGTCGAGCCGCGTCACGCCGCGCTGGTTCAGGAAATACACCGCGTGCGACTCCTTTTCGCCGAACACCGCGACCAGGACGTTCGCACCGGTGACCTCCTTCTTGCCCGACGACTGGACATGCAGAATCGCGCGCTGGATCACGCGCTGGAAACCTTGCGTCGGCTGCGTGTCGGCGTCCGAATGCGCGGCGAGTCGCGGCGTGTGCTCGTTGATGAAGTCGGTCAGCACGCCGCGCAGTTCGTCGAGATCGACGCCGCAGGCCTTCAGCACTTCGGCGGCCGACGGATTGTCGAGCATCGCCAGCAGCAGGTGCTCGACCG
>JBDTNI010000229.1:0-4573 GCA_039933815.1 Betaproteobacteria bacterium | reverse complement strand
TCTGGGACCGCGACATCCTCGCGTTCTTCCTGATCGGCTGCATCATGTTCGGCGTAGGACTACTCGGTGAATACGTCGGCCGCATCTACCAGCAGGTTCGCGACCGCCCGCGCTACGTCGTGCGTGCGGTCCTCGAGCGGGACGATGACGATTTCCTCACGACGAACGCCGCCGTCGAGAGCGTGCGGATGGTGCGCTGACGTGCGACCGCCGAGCGCGGCCGTCACGCCGGAAGTTCCCGCGTGATCGCTGCCCCCGGGGCGAGCGCCGTGGTCTTCGCCTATAGCAGCATCGGCGCACGCTGTCTGCGCGTGCTCGTCGCGCACGGCATCGACGTGAGGCTCGTACTGACGCACGAGGACGATCCGGCCGAGAACGCCTGGTTCGAACGCGTCGCCGATGTCGCCACTGATCTCGGCCTGCCGTGGATCGCGCCTGCGGATCCGCATGACGCGCAGGTCGTCGCGCGCATCGCGTCGCTCGCACCCGACTTCGTGTTCAGCTTCTACTACCGGCTCATGCTGAAGCCGGACCTGCTCGGCCTCGCCGCCCGCGGCGCGCTGAACCTGCACGGATCGCTGCTGCCGAAGTATCGCGGCCGCGCGCCGGTGAACTGGGCGGTGCTGAAGGGCGCGCGACAGACCGGCGCGACGCTGCATTACATGGCCGACAAGCCGGACGCCGGCGACATCGTCGACCAGCAGGCCGTGCCGATACTGCCCGACGACACGGCGGCCGACGTTGCGGCGAAGGTGACCGTCGCCGCGGAGATCACGCTGGACCGGGTCATC
The DNA here is from genome assembly GCA_039933815.1 of Betaproteobacteria bacterium. Lineage (GTDB taxonomy): Bacteria > Pseudomonadota > Gammaproteobacteria > Burkholderiales > Casimicrobiaceae > VBCG01. The sequence continues at coordinate 3,782 of JBDTNI010000229.1, read as the reverse complement.
GACGCGCTCGTCGCCGGCACGGCGCCGCGGCGGCGCAATCCGATCGAGGACGGGTCGTACTTCGGCGGGCGCACGTCCGAGGATGGACGCATCGACTGGTTGCAGCACGCGTCGACGATCCACAACCTCGTGCGTGCGGTGGCGCCCCCGTACCCGGGCGCCGTCACGACGGTCGGTGGGCGCGAAGCGCGCGTGCTGCGAACGCGGGTGCTCGAACGCTCGTCTCCGCCGGCAGTCCCGCCGACGATCGGTGTCGCGGCGCAATCGCGCGGATCGCCGGACGTCGCGACAGGCGAGTGCCTGATCGCCCGCTGCGGCGGCGGCGGCACGCTGCGCATCGACGCACTGGAAATCGACGGCGAGCAATACGCGCCCGCAGCGTTCCGCGCCGCGTTCGGCGGCAGCGCGCTGCCGCTCGGCTGACGGCGCGATGCGCGCGGTACAATGCGCGCGGCCCGCTCGCGAATCGATCGCATGAAACGCATTCTCATCCTCGGCGTCAACGGCTTCATCGGCCATCACCTGTCGCACCGGATCATCGCCGGCACCGACTGGGAGGTCTACGGGATGGACATGCAGACCGACCGCATCTCCGACCTGCTCGAGCAGCCGCGATTCCATTTTTTCGAAGGCGACATCACGATCAACCGCGAGTGGATCGAGTACCACGTCAAGAAATGCGACGTGGTCCTTCCGCTGGTGGCCATCGCCACGCCCGCAACCTACGTACGCGAGCCGCTGCGCGTGTTCGAGCTCGACTTCGAGGCGAACCTGCCGATCGTCCGCGCAGCGGTACGGTATCGTCGCCGCGTGATCTTCCCGTCGACGTCGGAGGTCTACGGCATGTGCGCCGACGCCGAGTTCGACCCCGAGCGGTCGGAGCTCGTGCTCGGGCCCATCAACAAGCCCCGCTGGATCTATTCGTGCGCGAAGCAGCTGATGGATCGCGTCATCCATGCGTACGGGCAGCAGGAAGGACTCGACTACACGCTGTTTCGACCGTTCAACTGGATCGGTGCCGGTCTCGATTCCATCAACACGGCGAAGGAAGGCAGCTCGCGCGTCATCACGCAGTTCCTCGGGCACATCGTACGCGGCGAGTCGATCAAGCTCGTCGACGGCGGGACGCAGAAGCGCGCGTTCACCTACATCGACGACGGCATCGCCGCGCTGGTGAAGATCATCGAGAACCGCGACGGCATTGCAACAGGCAAGATCTACAACATCGGCAACCCGTCGAACAACTATTCGGTCCGCAATCTCGCGCACATGATGCTCGACCTCGCGCGCGAGTATCCGGAATACCGCGATCACGCGGCCGCCGTGACAATCGTCGAGACCACGTCCGCCGAGTATTACGGAAGCGGGTACCAGGATGTCCAGAACCGCGTACCGAAAATCGACAACACGCGTGCCGACCTCGACTGGTCCCCCGAGGTCGGCATGGATGATGCGCTGCGCAGGATCTTCGATGCGTACCGCGGACACGTTGCCGAGGCCCGCGCGCTGGTGGAATGAGGATCGGTCTCAAGGTCGACGTCGACACGCTGCGGGGCACGCGCGAGGGCGTTCCGCGACTCCTGGAAGTTTTCGCACGGCGCGGTCTGCGCGCCACGTTTCTCTTCTCGCTCGGTCCCGACCACACCGGACGCGCCATCCGTCGCGTATTCCGGAAGGGCTTTGTCGGCAAGGTTCAGCGCACGTCGGTGGTTCGACACTACGGCGTGCGGACCCTCCTGTACGGCACGCTGTTGCCGGGGCCCGACATCGGGCGTCGCGCGATCGGCGTCCTGCGGCACGTCAAGGCCGAAGGCCACGAGACCGGCGTGCACTGCTGGGATCACATCCGCTGGCAGGACGGCGTTGGCGGCGCCGACGCGTCGTGGACGCGGCGCGAGATGGAACGCGCCTGCAACCGCTACGCCGACGTGTTCCAGGAGCCGCCATCGACGCACGGGGCGGCGGGCTGGCAGATGAATATCCACGCGCTGCGGCTGACGCAGCAGCTCGGCTTCGAATACTGCTCCGATGGCCGTGGCCGCTCGCCGCACTGGCCCGTCTGGCGCGCCGAACTGATCCGCTGCCCGCAATTTCCGACGACACTGCCGACGCTGGACGAGCTGATCGGCACCGACGGCCTGACGGAGGACTCGGTGGCGGGACATCTGCTCGCGCTTACACCCGACCCGGACGAGCGCGACCACGTGTTCACGCTGCATGCGGAACTCGAAGGCGGTCGGCTGTGCGAGGTCTTCGAGCAGCTGCTCGACGGCTGGAGCGCGCAGGGATGGACGCTCGGTCCGGTCCGCGATCTGCGCGAATCGGTCGAGCCGATGCTGCTTCCCCGCTGCGAGACGGCGCTCGGCGCCGTTCCCGGCCGGACGGGCACTCTGCTGGTTCAGGGCAACGAATTCCTGGGAGATATCGATGACGGGCACGGTAGTCGAGGACTTTGAAGCGGCGTCCACGCAGGGAACGTTCCGGCTGGCCGACCATCGCGGCCATCCGGTGGTGCTCTATTTCTATCCGCGCGACAACACGCCCGGCTGCACGACGGAGGGCATGGCGTTTCGCGACCTCTATCCGAAATTCCTGAAGGCCGGCGCCGTCGTCGCGGGCGTATCGCGCGACTCGCTGCAATCCCACGAGGCCTGGAGCGCGAAGATGGATTTCGCCTTTCCTCTGCTGTCGGATCCCGACGAGGCAGTGTGCAAGCAGTTCGACGTGATCCGGATGAAGAGCATGTACGGCAAGTCGGTGCGCGGCATCGAGCGCAGCACTTTCGTCATCGACAGCGAAGGACGGCTCGCGCATGAATGGCGCAAGGTGAAGGTCGAAGGTCATGCGCGGGAAGTGCTCGATTTCGTGAAGAAGCTGTAGCGGGCCGCCACGCTTTGCACGACAATATCGTCGATGAATCGCCGCCCGTGCTACGCCGCGTTGCCGCGCGTCGCGTGACGGGCCCCTAGGGTCGGGGCGGCCGCAGGGCGCCCCGTTCACCAAATCCGCCAGGAGGCCCATGGTCGAACGCAAGCTGCGCCCCGCTCCCTCCACGCTGCATCTGCTGCCTTCCCGCAAGCCCGCCCGGTCCGGCCCGACCCCCTCGACGAAGCTGTTTGTTCTCGACACGAACGTGCTGATGCACGATCCGACGAGCCTCTTCCGTTTCGAGGAGCACGACATCTACCTGCCGATCCTCGCGCTGGAGGAACTCGATTCGCACAAGAAGGGCATGACCGAGGTCGCGCGCAACGCGCGCCAGGCGTCGCGATTTCTCGACGAGCTCGTGACGGCATTCGCCGGGCCGGGCACCGAAGGCATCGCGACCGGCATACCGCTGGCCGAGAAGTCCAACGGCGCGGCCACGGGCCGCCTGTTCCTGCAGACGGAAGTGATCTCGACCGTGCTGCCGCCGTCGCTCGCCAACGGCAAGGCCGACAACCAGATCCTCGCCGTCGTCATGCACCTGGCGCGGCAATCGCCGAAGCGCAGCGTGATCCTCGTGTCCAAGGACATTAACATGCGCATCAAGGCGCGTGCGCTGGGCATTGCCGCCGAGGACTATTTCAACGACAAGGTGCTCGAGGACACCGAGCTCCTCTATTCCGGCGTGCGGGAGCTGCCCGCCGATTTCTGGGACCGGCACGGCAAGGGGATGGAGTCGTGGCAGCAGGCCGGCCACACGTACTACCGGCTGACCGGGCCGCTGGTGCCGTCGCTGCACCTTAACGAGTTCCTCTACCAGGAGAAGGATGGCGAGGCGCCGCTGTACGCGATCGTCA
>JBDTNI010000228.1:0-4614 GCA_039933815.1 Betaproteobacteria bacterium | reverse complement strand
CCGTTGCCGGCGGTCGCGACCGCACGACCGATCACCGCCCCGCTCGCGCCCGCCAATGCGACAAGTCCAGCCGCTGAGACTGAGGCGCCGCCGGTGGCGACCGTGACCGGCGGCTATTCGGTGCAGCTCGGCGCATTTGCCAATTACGCAAATGCGCAGGCATTCCTCGTACATTCGCAGAACCAACTGGCTGCGGCGCAGGTCGAAGCGAAAATTCGCCAGGCAGGTGGACTCTATCGCGTCTATATCGGCCCCTATCCCGCACGCGAGGACGCAAAGCGCACCGGGGAGCGCATCACGCAAGCGTTCGGATTCGCAACGTCGGTCGCGCCGCACTGAGCGCGACCGTTATAATGTTGAACATGGCGTTGGTCCGAACGCCGATGTTCGCACCTTCAATTCTTCGCGCGACCCCGTGGTCCGCCCACTCCCGCTGAACCCGTCCCGATGACCCGTTTTCTTCGTCGCTGGCTCGCCATTGCAGTTGCCGCCTTCCTGCCGTTCGGCGCGGGCGTTGCACAGGCGCAGCTGTCGATCGAGATCGTCGGCGGCGCGGGCTCCGCGATTCCGATCGCGGTCGTGCCGTTCGGCAACGAGGGCACGTGGCCGCTCGGCATATCGGGCGTCGTCGGCGCGGATCTCGGGCGTTCGGGGATGTTCCGGCTCGTCGACACGAACGGCGTCGTGCCGAGGCCCGTCCGCGCCGAGGATATCCAGGCGGGCGTGTGGCGATCGCGCAACGCCGACGCCGTCGTGGTCGGGTCGATGCAACCGCTGGCCGACGGGCGCGTCGACGTACGCTTCGTGCTGTCTGACGTCGTCAAGCAGTCGACGCTGGTCTCGATGTCGTTCACCGTGACGCCGCAGCAGTTCCGCATCACCGCGCACAAGATCGCGGACATCATCTACGAAAAGCTGACCGGCGACCGCGGCGTGTTCTCCACGCGCATCGCGTACGTCACCAAGCAGGGTTCACGCTTTCAGCTTCTCGTCGCCGACGCCGACGGCAACGCGCCGCAGTCGATCGTCGCGTCGAACGAGCCGCTGTTGTCGCCGCGCTGGTCGCCCGACGGCAACCGCCTCGCGTACGTGTCATTCGAGAACCGCAAGCCGGTCGTGTACGTGCAGTCGCTCGAAACCGGCGAGCGCCGCGCAGTGGCGAACTTCCGCGGCAGCAATTCGTCGCCGGCGTGGTCGCCCGATGGGCGCCGACTCGCGGTGACGCTGACCAAGGACGGCGGCTCTCAGGTGTACATGATGAATGCCGACGGCAGCGGCGTCACGCGCGTGCTCACGTCGTCGGGCATCGACACCGAGGCGATGTTCACGCCGGACGGGCAGTCGCTGGTGTTCACGTCCGACCGCGGGGGCACGCCGCAGATCTACCGCGCGCAGCTGTCGACGGGGCAAGTCGAGCGGCTGACGTTCGAAGGAAGCTACAACGTTTCGCCGCGACCGCTGCCCGACGGCAAGGGCATCGTGTTCGTCCGCCGCGACGGCGGCCGGTTCCAGGTGGCGACGATGGACTACGCGACGCGCCAGGTACAGGTGCTGACGGCAGGTCCGGGCGACGAAAGTCCGAGCGTCGCGCCCAACGGCAAGCTCATCATCTATGCGAGCGAAGGGGGCGGCCGCGGTGTGCTGGCGGCCGTATCCATCGATGGTCGCGTCAGGCAGCGGCTCGTGGCGCCTGCGACCGAGGTCCGCGAACCGGCGTGGGGACCGTACCCGCCGTCGTGACGTCTTCTTCACCTGCGCGCCGTGGTTGCGGCGTGCCCGACTTTTCTACTGGAGGTGGCATGCGCAATTATCTTTGGATCGGATTGATCGCGGCGACTCTCGCCGGTTGTTCGAGCACCCCCACGACGGACGCGCCGGTCGATGACCGCAGTGCCGCGGGCACGGCCGGCAGTGGCGCCGGCGGCGCGCAGACGGGCAGTGCGTCGGGCGGCGGCGTCACGGGCTCCAATACCGGGGGCGGTGGCGCGGGCTCGGGCGCGAGCGCGGCGCTGCGCGACCCCAACAACATCCTGTCCAAGCGCAGCGTGTATTTCGACTACGACAGCTTTGTTGTCCGCGACGATTACCGGCCGCTCGTCGAGGCGCACGCGCGCTATCTGCAGCAGAACCGTAGCGCACGCACGACGGTCCAGGGCAACACCGACGAGCGCGGCTCGCGTGAATACAACATCGCGCTCGGCCAGAAGCGCGCCGATTCCGTCAAGCGGATGATGACGCTGCTCGGCGCCGGCGAGAGCCAGATCGAGACGGTGAGCTTCGGCAAGGAAAAGCCGAAGAACGCGGGCCACGATGAATCCGCGTGGACGGAAAACCGCCGCGACGACATCGTCTACGCGGGCGAGTAACCGGTGCGGCCGGCACAGCGCGCGGCGCTCGTCTGCCTGACGCTGCTCGTCGGCTTGGGCTCCGCCCGCGCGGCGCTGTTCGACGACGAGGAGGCACGGCGGCGGATCGAGGCGACCAATCAGCGCATCGTGCAGCTTCAGCGCCAGGTCGAGGATCGCCTGGCGCTGCTGGAACTGCAGGCGAAGAGCGGCAGCATTGCCGACCTCGCGACGCAGATCCAGCTGCTGCAGGGCGACATCGCCAAGCTGCGCGGCCAGTTCGAAGTCGTCAATTACGAACTCGACCAATCGCAGAAGCGTCAGCGCGACCTCTACGTCGATCTCGACACGCGACTGCGTAAGCTCGAGACGGCGCCGCCGCCGGCACCCGCCAGCCCGCCGCCGGCAGCCGATGCCGAACCGGCTGCGCCGCCCCCGGTAGCTCCCCTGCCGCCGGTCAGCGTCGCGCCGCCTCCGATGCGCAATTCGAACGACGGCGTCGCCGAGCAGCGCGCGTACGACGCCGCGCTCGACCTGTTCAAGCGCGGCGACTACCAGGGGTCGATCGCGGGATTCGGCGCGTTCGTGAAGGGCTACCCGCGCAGCCCTCTCGCGTCGTCCGCGCAGTACTGGATCGGCAACGCACAGTACGCGCGCCGTGACTTTCGCGGGTCGATCGTCACGCAGCGGCAGCTGTTGAAAGACTTCCCCGACAGCAGCAAGGCGCCCGACGCGCTGCTGAACATCGCATCGGCGCAGGCCGATCTCGGCGACAACGCAGCCGCGCGGCGCACGCTCGAGGAGCTGATGTCGAAGTATCCGAAGTCCGAAGCGGCCACGCGCGCGCGGCAGCGGCTCGGCGGCCGCTAGGGCCTGTGGACAGGCCATAGCAGCGCGTTGAACCCGTTCGCGGCGCGCGTCGTCGCCCGGCAGCACCGGCACGGCCGGCACGACCTGCCGTGGCAGCAGGGTCACGACGCCTATCGGACCTGGCTGTCCGAGATCATGCTGCAGCAGACGCAGGTTGCGACGGTGCTGCCGTACTACCGGCGCTTCGTCGTCGAATTTCCCGAGGTCGCGCGGCTGGCCGCCGCGCCGCTCGAGCGCGTGCTCGAGCTGTGGAGCGGACTCGGCTACTACCGGCGCGCGCATCACCTGCATGCGGCGGCCGTGATCGTCACGCGCGAGCACCACGGCGTGTTCCCGACCGATGCGGCGACGCTCGCCACGCTTCCGGGCATCGGGCGCAGCACCGCCGCGGCGATCGCCGCGTTCGCGAGCGCCGAATGCAACGCGATCCTCGACGGCAACGTCAAGCGTGTGCTGGCCCGGCACCAAGGGATCGCCGGCTGGTCCGGCGAGCCGCGTGTGCACGCGGCGCTGTGGCAGGCGGCCGAACGGCTCGTCCCGCGTGATCCCGCCGACATCCGCGCCTATACGCAAGGCGTGATGGACATCGGTGCGACGGTCTGTACGCGGACGCGGCCGCGGTGCGACGCCTGCCCGGTCGCCGTGGACTGTGTCGCCCGCAGCGCGCAGCGGATCGCCGAGCTGCCGGCGCCGCGTCCGCGCAAGGCGTTTCCCCGGCGTGAAGTCACCGTGCTGATGCTCGAATGGAACGGCGCGATCCTGCTCGAACGGCGGCCCGCGCTCGGCATCTGGGGCGGCCTGTGGAGCCTGCCGGAAATCCCGCGCGAAACGGACGTGACGGCGTTCGTCGGCGCGCACCTCGCCGCGACGGCGGGTTCGCTGCAATGGCTGCCTCCGCTCGAGCACGGCTTCACGCACTTCGCGCTGACGCTGCATCCGGTGCGCGTCGAGGTGCTGCAATGGCCGCCGGCCGCTCGGATGCCAGGCGTGGAATGGTTCGGTCGCGAGGCCGCGCTCGCCGCGGCTATTCCCGCGCCGATTCGCAAGCTGTTGCGCAGCGGTGATCCGGGCGACTTCCGCCTGACGGGCTAGGCCACTTGCCGTGCGGTGGCGCTGCGCCGACGGTCAGCGGCGCAGCTTCTTTGCCCACTCGCGAAGGTCAGCGGGAAGGTGTGCATCGGCATCGCCGAACGCGTGTCGGAACTGCTCGAGTGCGCGAATCGCCGCCGGCTCGCGACCTTCGGCCCGCAGCGCGCGAATTCGCGCGATCCACGCCGTGCGCGTGAGCGCCGGCGCAGCGCCAACGGCCCGCGCGGAAGACGCCTCCGCTTCCTGCCGACCGGCGGCGGCCGGCGCGTTGCCGTCCTGGAGCGCCGGCGCGGCGGCGTGAGCGGATGGC
>JBDTNI010000227.1:0-4631 GCA_039933815.1 Betaproteobacteria bacterium | reverse complement strand
GCGCGCTGGGCGCGGCCGGTGCCGCGCAGGCGGTCAACCTGAACCCGGACGGTCTCGGCCAGGTCCTGATCTATCCGTACTACACGACGCGCACCACGGCCGCAGGCAACGCCTACAACTCGCTGCTGTCGGTCGTCAACTCGACGGCGTCGGTGAAGGCCGTCAAGGTCCGCTTCCTCGAAGGCAAGAACAGCCGTGAAGTCCTTGACTTCAACCTGTTCCTGTCGCCGAAGGACGTCTGGACCGCGGGCATTGTCCCGATCGGTGCCGGAGCCGGCATCATCACGAACGACAAGTCCTGCACGCTGCCCGCTATTCCCGCAGCCGGCAAGGCGTTCGTGAACTTCGCCTACACGGCGGATGGCGCGGGCACCACGCTCGACCGCACGAAGGAAGGCTACGTCGAAATCATCGAGATGGCGACGTTCGACGACGCGTCGGACACCGCTGCCAACGTGACGCACATCGCGGGTGTTCCCCCGGGTTGCAAGGATGAAACCGACGCGCTCGCGAGCTCGGAAGCGCTGCCCCCGGGCCAGCCCGACCAGGACGGTCGCACGGGCATCTTCGGCGGCATGACGCTGATCAATGTCGACGCCGGCACGGATTACACGGAAGACGCCGTCGCGCTCGACAATTTCTCGGACGTCAGCATTTACTCGAACGCAGGTTCCGTGCAGCCCGACCTGACCCAGGCGAGCCCGCCCGTCAGCGTGCTGTTCGCGAACAACTTCGTCTATAACTCGCTGTGGAGCGGTGCTACGGCCGACCCGGTGAGCGCCGTGCTGATGCACGACCACGTCCTGAACGAATTCGTCCTCGATAAGGGAACGCAGTCGGGTACCGACTGGGTCGTGACGATGCCGACGAAGCGCTTCTACGTGGCCAACGGCACGGGGGCGGCGCGCCGTCTGTTCCAGCGCAACTTCAACAAGACCGACGGTGCGTGCGACGACGTCAGCCTGAACATCTACGATCGCGAAGAGAACACGACGTCGACGCCGCTGGACTTCTCGCCGCCCCCGCCGACGCAGTCGAACGCGCTGTGCTGGGAAGCGAACATCATCACGTTCAACAACTCGAACGTGCTGGCTTCGGCGAACGTCGCCAACATCCCGACTAGCTTCGAAAACGGCTGGCTCGATCTCGGCTTCTTCCCGAGCACCGTTACGGGCGCCGTGCACACGCTGCCGAATGACGCGACGATCGTCACCGACATCTTCGCGGCATCGACGGTGGGTCCGGCCACGTACATCGGTCTGCCGGTTGTCGGTTTTGCGGTCCAGTCGTTCCTGAATGGTGCGATCACCGTGGGTGGCGTCTCGACGCTGTCGAACTACGGTGGCAACTTCGTTCAGAAGGGCACGCGCCTGATCCTGTCGGACACGCCTTCACTTCCCTAGGCCTCGTCGCAGCTGACGTCGGCAGCACGGTTGTGACGCAATTGAGCAGTCAGTGAAAAGGGCGGGACTACACGGTCCCGCCCTTTTTTTAAAAGAGGCGCGTCCAGCGTCGAGACGGTCCAGTCGAAGGACCGCGTTACCAAAGACGATGTGAGCCGTTTGTCTGCGGTTGCAGCCGTGTGGCGGCGCCGTCCAGGGAGACATTGATCGCCGAAACATCCTTCCCGTAATGGCCCAGGGCTTGCTCTGTGCATTGGTGGCACATCGCCACCGCCTTTCGAGGTAAACCATGTCAATGAATCGCACCATCAGCCGCGTGCTCGCCGCCGCGGTCGCCTCTGCCGGATTCACCGTTCCCCTGCCCACGATCGGCGCGAGCCTGTCGTGCACCAGCTCAACGTTCACGGCGACGCCCGACGGCGCAGGCAACATCACCGTCAGCTGCTCGCAGCCCGGAACCACGTCAGTCGGTTCATGTTCGATCTCCGCGAGCCCGTCGGTGCTGCCCGCCAGCGGCGGCGTGGTGTCGGTCTCGGCCAACTGCGGCGCCAATGTCTCGGTCGCCGGTGGCAGGTCGCCCGCTGCGAGCGGGAACGGCTGGACTGACACGATCGGCTCGAACGACCAGAGCATTCCCGTCGGCTATACGTACACGGTCTCAGGCGACAACGGGACCAAGTCCATCACCGTGACGCAGTCGGGCACCGGCGGCACCGCGCCCCCGCCCAACGGCGGCTCCATCAGCTGCGCCGGCTACTCGAAGACGCACGTGATCGACGTTGCGTGGGGTGCCGCAGGCTCGGCCGCGCCGCGCGTGCTGACCAGTGCCAGCGGCGGCTTCTCCGCCAATGAAGTGGTGGTTGCGCGGTTCACGACGCCGGCGAAGACGGCATCGGGCATCTACGCGGTGATCAAGTCGGCCGAGTGGGGCGATCAGCAGCACCAGCGCATCGCCTCGCTGTCGGCCACGCCGTGCGATTTCCCGACGCCCAACGGCCTGGGTCGACTCGCCACGCTGGCGCAATCAACGCCGTCGCCTTCGGTGACGTATGCGGTTGGCGGCTCGTCGGCGTACTACGCGATCCTGCAACCCGCCACGACGTATTACTTCAACATCAGGAACGTCGACTGTGCGGCGGGCGAGTCGTGCAACATGTTCATCGAGCTGCAGAAACCGAAGGGCCTTTAAGCCGCGTCGGCCGAACGCTTCACGGCGCAAGCGCAATACCGCAGCAGGCGATGGCCCCGAACGGGGCCATCGCCGTTTCCGCCGCCGTCTCGCCGTCGGCCCGTCAAGGAGGCGCAAAGCACCGGGCTGGTCGGCGTGCATAATGATCGGCTGTTTACGGCTGGTTACGCCATGCATCGCGCCGCCCCTTTCCATGTCCTTGTCCTTTGCCTGCTCGTCCGGGGCGCTCCCCTGCACGCCGCCCCGGCGCCCGAGCTCCCCGCCGACGTGCTCGTCAAGAGTCCGTGGATGGTGCTCACGCGGGCCGATTACGCCGCTGCCGTGGCCAACGTCCCGGAGAACCTTCGTTTCGAATTCTCGGCGAGCCCGAAGCGAGTGCAGGGAATCCTGAACAACCTCCTCGTGACCAAGACGCTCGCCGCCCAGGCGCGAGCCCACGGCACGCGCCCGGCGCAGCCCTTCGAGTCGGGCGGCGGCGACCCGTCGGAGCGGGCGCTCGCAACCGCGGAACTGGAGCGCGTCGACGCGGACGCCGGCAAGACGTTCGATGCAGAGGTCGCCGCCTTCGAGCTCAAGGCCCGCGAGGAATACGCGATCAGCCGCGACCGCTACACCGTGCCCGCGGAAGTACGCATCTCCGACATTGCCGTCGCAATCAAGGACCGTGGCGACGCCGCCGCGCTCGCGCGGGCGCGCGAGGCGAGGCAGCGCATCGTCGAAGGCGCCGACTTCGCGGCGATCGCTCGCGAGTACTCCGACGATCCGACGACACGGGACAAGGGCGGCGCGTTGCCGTTCGTGAACGAGAAGGCCATGGCGCCCGCGTACGCCAAAGGTGTCTTCGCGCTCGACAAGGTCGGTGCGGTCTCCGAGCCGATCAGGGCACCTGCGGCGTATCACGTGGTCCGTCTCGACGAGCGCAAGCCGCAGCGGCGCAAGACCTTCGACGAGGCGCGGGCCGCCATCATGCAAGAATTGCGCAGCCGCTATATCGCGGAGCAGCGCGAAGCGAGGATCCAGTCCATTCACGCCGATCCCGCGTTGCAGATCAATCAGCCGGCGATCGACGCGCTGGTGAACCGCATCGACCCGCAGCGGATGAAACCGTTGCCCCGTGCTGCGTCCGCGGACGCGACGGTCAAATGAACGCGCGCGTCGCCAGGCGCGCGTGACGGAAGCCGTCGCCGGCGAGAGCCCCCCCCGGCGCGACACGCGTTCGCGGTTCGACGGACGTAACCGTGCACTGTTCGTCAACTTTCTGCGGCGCGAGCTCACGACCCGCTATCTCGGCAGCGTCACCGGCTTCGCGTGGGCGCTGCTGAGCCCGCTCGCGCTTTTGGCCGTCTATCACTTCGTCTTCACGCACATCTTCCGCGCCACCGGTTTCGCGGGCGGCAGCTTTCTGGTGTTCGTCGCCGTCGCGTTGTGGCCATGGCTCGCCGCACAGGAAGCGCTGCAACGCGGAGCGGTCAGCATCGCAAGCTATGCGGGGATGATTCGAAAGGTCGCGTTTCCGCACGAGCTCGTCGTTCTCGCATCGGTTGCGGCCACGTTCACGCTGCAGTTCGTGGGCTACGCTGCCATCCTGGGCGTGCTGCGCATCGCCGGGGAACCCGTTCATCTGCGCGGGATCGTCATCGCCATCCCGGTCTGGCTGATTCTGTTGACGGGCATTGTCGGCGTGACGTTTTTCCTCGCCGCGCTGCAAGTGTTCGTCAAGGACGTCGAGCACGTGTTGATGCCGCTGCTGATGATGCTGATGTACCTGACGCCGATCCTGTATCCGCTGACGCTCGTGCCGGAGGGCGTGCGCCCGTGGGTGGCGGCCAATCCGTTCAACTGGGTCGTCGGCCGCCTGCGCGACGGGTTTCTCGAAGGAAGCATCGCGCCGAGGCTCTCCGATGTGGTGGCCGCGGCCATTGCCGTCGCGCTGTTTGTCGGCGGCCGGTGGGTGTTCCGCCGGCTGTCCCCCCATTTCGAGGACTTCGTCTGAGCACGGCGGGCGAAGCCCAGGACCGCAGGTCGCGGCGCCGTGCGAC
>JBDTNI010000226.1:0-4633 GCA_039933815.1 Betaproteobacteria bacterium | reverse complement strand
CCGACGACGTCGTCGTCGGTGCGTACTCGATCGTCGGCCCCGACGTCGTCGTCGGTCCCGCCACCGAGATCGGCCCGCACGTCGTGATCGTCGGGCGGACGACGATCGGCGCGCGCAACCGGATCTTCCAGTTCGCCTCGGTGGGTGACATACCGCAGGACCGCAAATACGGCGGCGAGCCCACGACGACGACGCTTGGCGACGACAACGTCGTGCGCGAATTCGTCACGATCCACGCGGGGACCGCGCAGGACCGCGGCGCCACGACGATCGGCAGCGGCAACTGGTTTCTCGCGTACACGCACGTGGCGCACGATTGCGTCGTCGGCAACGGCACGACGTTCTCGAACAACGCGCAGATCGCAGGGCACGTGACGATCGGCGATCACGCGGTGCTCGGCGCGTACGCGGGCGTGCACCAGTTCTGCCGGATCGGCGCGCACGCGATGCTCGCCGCGGGCGCCATCGTGCTGCAGGACGTTCCGCCCTACGTGACCGTTGCCGGATACCCTGCCAAGCCGGCCGGCACGAACAACGAAGGGCTGCGGCGGCGCGGTTTCTCGGCGTCCGACATCGCCGCGGTGCGGCGGGCCTACAAGACGCTCTACCGGTCGGGATTGACGCTCGACGCCTCGCGCGAGGCGTTGCGCGACGCTGCGCGCGACGCGCCGCTGCTGGCGCGGATCGTCGAATTCATCTCGGCGAGCAAGCGCGGCATCGTGCGCTAGAATTCACTGCAGTTCGCCACGGTCGCGTGCCGCGCGCGACGGGGCGTCACCGACATTCGACGACACATTCGACGACACCTCACGGGAGCCCCAATGCGCGACGCGCCGGGGGAAGCGGCGCCGGTCACCATTGGAATCGTCGCGGGCGAGGCGTCGGGCGATGCGCTGGCAGCCGCGCTGATCCACGCGATCCGCCGCGAGCGTCCGGCGGTCCGCTTCGCGGGCATCGGCGGCCCCAAGATGGAGGCTGCGGGATGCGACGTCTGGGTGCCGACGGAGGCGCTCGCGGTGCGCGGGTTTGCAGAGGTCGTCGCGCATCTGCCGCGTCTCATTTCGATTCGCCGGGATCTCGCGCGGCGGTTTCGCGTCGAGCGCATTCCGGTTTTCGTCGGTGTCGACGCGCCTGATTTCAACCTCGGCCTGGAGCGCAAGCTGAAGTCGCGCGGTATCCGTACCGTGCATTTCGTCAGTCCGTCGGTGTGGGCGTGGCGGCGCGAGCGGCTGCAGTCGATGGGGCGGTCGGTCGATCGGATGCTCGCGCTCTTCCCGTTCGAGCCGCCGCTGTACGAGGCGGCTGGCATTCCGGTGACTTTTGTCGGGCACCCGCTTGCAAGCGACCCGGTGATCGCCGGGTCGCGCCGCGCCGCGCGCGACACGCTGAAGCACGATCAATCGAAGCCGCTTTTCGCGCTGCTGCCCGGCAGCCGGCTCTCCGAGATCGAGATGCACGCGACGATCGTGCTGGAGGCCGCGTCGGCAATCGCGCAGGATCTCCCGGACGCGCGCTTCATCGTTCCGCTCGTCTCGCGCAGGACGCGCGACGCATTTCTCGAGGCCCAGCACCGCGGCGGCCATGACGCGCTGCCGCTGACGCTTCTGTACGGCCACGCCGGCGACGCATTGCGCGCGGCGGACGTCGCGCTGGTGGCGTCCGGCACGGCGACGCTCGAGGCTGCCCTCGCGGGATGCCCGCACGTCATCTTCTACCGCGTCAGCGCGTTGACGGCGCGCATAGTCGCCCGCCGCCTGCTGCTCCCGTGGGTCGGCCTGCCGAATGTGCTGGCGGGGCGTTTTGTAGTGCCGGAACTGTTGCAGAACGACGCGACTCCGGGCAATCTCGCGCAAGTGGCGCGCAATCTTTTCGACGACAGCTTCCTGCGCGATCGCATCGAGACGCTGTTCGCATCGATGCGATGCGCGCTTGCCCGCGACACGGGCACGCTGGCAGCGGTCGCGGTCCTCGAAGAACTCGATCGATCGCACGGGATTCGCGCATGAGGCACGGCGGCCCGCGGGACCGCCCCGCGCACGTGCGGCGGTGCGCATGCCTGATCGCCGGCGTCGACGAGGCGGGGCGGGGACCCCTGGCGGGGCCGGTCGTCGCGGCGGCGGTCATCCTCGACCCCGCGCGACGGGTGCGCGGATTGCGGGATTCGAAGCAGATGACGGCCGAGCAGCGCGAGCGGGTTGCCTGCGACATCCGTGCCAACGCCATCGCTTGGGCCGTGGCCGCCAGCGACGTCGGGGAGATCGACGCGCTCAACATCCTGCGCGCCACGCTGCTCGCGATGCGCCGCGCGGTCGAATTGCTGTCCGTACGGCCGGTCGAGGCGCTCGTCGATGGCGACCACTGCCCCGAGCTCGGATGCCCGGTCTACGCAATCGTCAAGGGAGATCGCGACGTGCCGGCGATTTCAGCCGCGTCGATCATCGCCAAGACCGTCCGCGATTCGATGCTCGTCGCGCTCGACCGCGACTATCCGATGTACGGGTTCGCACGACACAAGGGTTACGGCACCCCCGAACATCTGGCGGCGCTCGACCTGCACGGGCCGTGTCCGCATCACCGCAGGACTTTCGCCCCGGTCGTGCAGGCGTCCTTCGCGTTCTGGTAGCGCTCCGAACGGCGTCGCCCGCATGCGCGCGTTGTCGCACGCGCGATCTCGTCGTGCAGCCGGTCGACGGTCGCCCTTAGGCGTGCCGGTCCGCACCGGGAGCTCGACGTCCGCCCTGTCGCCGCAGTCATTCTTCGATGCGCCGTCGACCCGCCTTCACGCGCCCGCGGGCGACCTTGGCGTCCATGCGCCGCCGTTGCGAGCCGCGCGTGGGCGTCGTCGGCGTGCGTGCGGGCGCAACGGCAGCGGCGGACTCGATCAGCAGCTGCAGGCGCTCGACGGCGTCGGCACGGTTGCGATCCTGGCTGCGGTAGCGCTGCGCCTTGATCACGACGACGCCATCGCCGCTGATGCGCTGGTCGCCGTGCGCGAGCAGGCGCGCCTTGACGTCATCGGGCAGGTGCGATGCACGGACATCGAAGCGCAGATGGACGGCGCTCGATACCTTGTTGACGTTCTGGCCGCCCGCGCCCTGCGCGCGGATGGCCGACCACTCGAGGTCGCCGGGGTCGAGCACGAACGTCGGATCAGCGCGGCTCATCGGTGCGTTCGCACGGGGTCGAATCGATGGTCGTCGAGGGTTGCCACCGGCGCCGTCAGCTGCGCCGTTGCGCTACCATCGCGCCATTCCCGGCGATCGTGCGCGCGGGGCGCATGATGATATGCATACCCGTGTCCGCGCGAGTCTAGGGGGCGGGGCGCCTTTAGGCAAATGGGCGCTCGAAAGTTGACGCGGGCGTGTCGGATCACTACGATCCGGACTAGGAAAGCCCCCGCCCGGCGGATGCCGGCGCGTCATTCTCAGGACATCCCTCGTGATCCATTGCGTACTGCACGACCCCGACGACTCCGTCGCAGTCATCGTCGTCGAGGGCATCAAGGCGGGAACGCCGCTGACCGGACTGATCCTCGACCAGGACCGGACGATCGGGCTCGAATGCCGCCAGGACATCCCGATCGGCCACAAGGTGGCGTTGAAGGACATGGCCGTCGGCGACACGGTCATCAAGTACGGCGTCGACATCGGCAAGGTCGTCGCGCCGATCCGCAAGGGCGAGCACGCGCACGTCCACAACATCAAGACGAAGAGATGGTAGCGATGAAAGACACTTTCTTTGGCTATCGGCGCGAAAACGGTCGCGTCGGCGTTCGCAACCACGTGATCATCCTGCCCGTCGACGATCTGTCGAATGCCGCCGCCGAGGCGGTGGCGCACAACGTCAAGGGCACGATGGCGATTCCGCACCCGTACGGGCGGCTGCAGTTCGGCGCGGACCTCGAGCTCCACTTCCGGACGCTGATCGGCACCGGGAGCAATCCCAACGTCGCTGCCGTCGTCGTCATCGGCATCGAGGATCAATGGACGCAGAAGGTCGTCGACGGCATCGCCGCGACCGGCAAGCCGGTGCAGGGCTTCGGCATCGAGCTCCACGGTGACCACGACACGATCATGCGTGCGTCGAAGGTCGCCCGCAGCTTCCTGCAGTCGGCGAGCGAACTTCAGCGCGTCGAATGCCCGCTGAACGAGCTGTGGGTGTCGACGAAGTGCGGCGAATCGGACACGACGTCCGGGTGCGGCGCCAATCCGACGGTCGGCGATGCGTTCGACAAGCTGTACGAGGCCGGATGCACGCTGGTGTTCGGCGAGACGACGGAACTGACCGGCGGCGAACAGATCGTCGCCGCGCGTTGTCGCGACGACCAGGTCCGTGCCGACTTCATGCGGATGTTCGATCGCTACCAGGACGTCATCAACCGTCACAAGACGTCGGACCTGTCGGACTCCCAGCCGACAAAGGGCAACATCGCCGGCGGGCTGACGACGATCGAGGAAAAGGCGCTCGGCAACATCCAGAAGATCGGGCGCACGTGCAAGATCGACGGCGTCATCGACAAGGCCGAGCTCCCCACGCACGCGGGACTGTGGTTCATGGACAGCTCGTCGGCGGCAGCGGAAATGGTCACGCTGTGCGCCGCGTCCGGATACGTCGTCCATTTCTTCCCGACAGG
>JBDTNI010000225.1:0-4670 GCA_039933815.1 Betaproteobacteria bacterium | reverse complement strand
ATGTTGATGACGTCGACGATCGGCGCGAACGGCGAGAAGTTGGACAGCGACACCGAGCCGCCCTGCACGGTGCCCGCCTGCACCTTTTGCGCGAGCGCGCTACCGGTGCCGAGCTGGCCCGCCGGGAACAGTTTGACGTACACCGCCCCGTTGGTCATCTGCTCGAGATTGCGCTTGAACTGCGACTGCATGATCGGGTAGGTCTCGAACGCATCGAGCTTGTACTCGGTGGCGAAGATCATCACGTGCTTCGCCGCTTTCTCCCGTGCCGCCTCGTCGTCGGCGGCTCGCGCAACGTCGGCGTGCGATCCGAGATAGCCGCCGGTGGCGGCCATCACGGCCGTCGTGAACCCGTAGCGGCCTGCAACGTTCAGGAACCGGCGCCGTTCGGGCGTCGTGCACGCATTTCGCTTCAAGAGCTTGCTCATGTCACTCCTTCTGGTTAGTTTGATCAGGCCCGCTTCGCTCGAGTGCGAGCAGGCCAGCCACGAACAACACCATGCAGCCGAGCACGACGAGAAACTCGCCGACGTCGCCGAGCCGCCATTCGTCCGCGCCGAACTTGATGTGCGCGAGCCGCAGCGCGATGTTTGCGGCGTAGACGGCGAGCAGCAGCGCCGCTGCCGAGAACAGCCATCGATGCATCGGCCGGACGGCTGCGTCGCCGGCTAGACCCGTCATGCGGCGCACGCCGGTTGCCGAGGCCGCATCATGCCCGACCGGACGTCGTCAGCACGATCTTCGCGGCGGCGCTCCGTCCTTCGTGCAGGTCGCGGAATGCGGCCGCGCCGTCGGACAGCGGCCGTTCGTCGACCCACTCCAGCGCGCCGAACGCACCTGCGTGCAGTGCAAGCGCGGCGGCGCGGAGGTCAGCCGTCGTGTACGTATACGTCCCGATCAGCGTGATTTCCGCGAGCGTGAGCTTGCGCATGTCGATTTCGCTCGCCCAGTCCTGAAGCCCGATGTGCATGACGACGCCGCCCGGCTTCACCGCGGCCAGCGCCGCCGTCCGCGTGGCATTGGCGCCGACGGCATCGATGACGAGTTCGACGCTGGCCGGATCGGGCCCGCGACCGCGCGCGGGATCGAACGCCGCGGCGCGGGTGGCTGCGGCGATCGACGCGCGTCGCAGCGGATTGGTCTCCGCGACGGCAATGGAGCGCGCCCCGTAGTGCCCCAGTAACAGCGCGGACAACATGCCGATCGCACCGCCGCCGAGAACGAGGACGTTGCATTCCGGCAGCGGGCGCGCGAGCGCGCGCGAGGCGAGGGCGATTGCGTGGAGCGCCGTCGCCGCGGGCTCGGTCAGCGCGGCGGCGCGATCGGTCATGTCCTGCGGAATGTCGATGACGCTGCGTGCCGCAGTGGTCATTCGTTCGGCGAACCCGCCCGCGCGCGTCATGCCGATCATCGTCCGGTTCGAGCAGAGGTTGTCCCGTCCCTGCACGCAGTAATCACACGTGCCGCACGTGATGAGCGGATTGACGGTCACGCGACGACCGGCGCCGGGACCTTCGAGCACCCGCCCGATCAGCTCGTGGCCGAGGATCAGCGGCGGCGATCGGCGGGGATCGTGTCCGTGATAGGCGTGCAGGTCGGACCCGCAGATGCCGACGGCATCGACGCCGATCAGCACCTCGCCCGGTCCGCGCGACGGCTCAGGCTCGTCGCGATACGTCACCTCGAGCGGTGCCGTGTAGACGAGCGCCTTCACTGCCGGGCGACTCGAGCCGCGCGACGCCCGGCCGCGCAACGCACGTGACGATCCGAATGCCGTGCGTCCACGCGCGTCATCCCGCCGAAAACCCGCCGTCGACGAAGATCGTCTGTCCCGTCACGTAGTCCGACGCGCGGCTCGCGAGATAGACGGCCGTGCCTGCGAGATCGTCGAGCTCGCCGTTGCGGCCGATGAACGTCCGCGCCGCATTCGCCTGCCAGCGCGAGGGATCCGACGAGACGGCCGCGGTGAGCGCGGTCGCGAAGAAACCCGGTGCAATCGCATTCGCGTTGATGCCGCCGTGCGACCACGCCTCCGCCTGTGCGCGCGTCAACTGCATCAGGCCGCCCTTGGAGACGCCGTACGCGCCGCTGTTCGCGAATGCGCGCACCGACTGCAGCGACGCGATGTTGATGATGCGACCCCAGCGTCGCGCGAGCATGGCGGGCACGAGACGCTGCGACAGGAAGAACGGCGCTTCCAGGTTGAGACGGTTCGTCCGGTCCCAGTCGTCGGCGGTAAGCTCGAGCATCGGCTTGCGAACGTTGATGCCGGCGGCGTTGACGACGATATCCGGCGCGCCGAACGGCACGGCCGCCGCCTGCGCGCAATCGTCGATCGCGGCGCGTTGCGCGAGATCGCAGGCGACCACGGCGGCTTCGCCTCCGCCGTCGGCGATGACGGCGCGTGCCGCGTCGAGTTCTGTCTCACGGCGCGCGACGAGCACGACGCGCGCGCCCGCCTGCGCGAGCGCGCCGGCGATCGCCCGGCCGATGCCCGAGCTCGCACCCGTGACGAGCGCGACGCGGCCGTCGAGCGAAAAGCGCGACAGCACGCTCATCGTGGCGTCTGGAGGCCGGCACGGTCGTGAACATCGAGTCGGCGCAACGTCCGGTCGATCACGTTGTCACCGCCGTGCCCTTGTCGAAAGTCTCGCCGGGAAAGTATTTCGCGAGGCGGTCGTCGGCGGTGCGCGCGTGACCTTCCATCCCCTCGAGGCGTGAAATGCGCGCGGTGACCTGCGCGATCCGGCGCGACGACTCGCGGTCCATCCGCTGCCACGTGAGCGTCTTCATGAACTTGTGAACCGAGAGGCCGCCGGAATAACGCGCAGCGCCCTTGGTGGGCAGGATGTGGTTGGGTCCGGACGTCTTGTCGCCGAACGCCACCGTCGTTTCCTCGCCGAGAAAAAGCGATCCGTAGCACGTGAGGCGCGCGAGCCACCAGTCGAGATCGCGCGCGTGCACTTCGAGGTGCTCGGACGCATGGCGGTCCGACACCGCGGCCATCGTCTCGCGCGAGTCGCAGAGGATCACCTCGCCATAGTCGCGCCATGCCGCGCCGGCGGCATCGCGCGCGGTGGGCGGCAGTGCGGCGATGAGCCCCGGCACGCGCCCGATGACGTCGAGGCCGAGTTCGCGCGACGTCGTGAACAGCCACGCGGGCGATTCGTGGCCGTGTTCGGCCTGCCCGACCAGGTCGGATGCGACGATCGCAGCGTCGGCGCTGTCGTCGGCGATCACCGCGACCTCCGACGGACCCGCGAACACGTCGATGCCGACCTTGCCGAACAGCATCCGTTTCGCTTCCGCGACGAACTTGTTGCCGGGACCGACGACGATATCGGCAGGCTTCCCGGAGAAGAGGCCGAGCGCCATCGCCGCGATCGCCTGCACGCCGCCCAGCGTCATCACGACATCCGCGCCGGCGACCTGCATCGCGTACAGCACCTGCGGATGGATGCCCTGCCCCTGGTACGGTGTCGAGCAGGCGACGACGGTCGGCACGCCCGCCGCCTTCGCCGTGGCGATGCTCATGTACGCCGAGGCGATGTGCGCGTACCGGCCGGTGGGCACGTAGCAGCCCGCGACGTTGACCGGTACCAGACGCTGGCCGGCGACGAGTCCCGGTTGCAGCTCGAGCTCGAACTCCTGGATGGACTCGCGCTGCGCCACGGCGAAGCGCCGTACCTGCCCGGCTGCGAATTCGATGTCCCGCCGGATTCCGGCCGGGATATCGCGCGTTCGCCGGTCGATCTCTTCGGCGGTCACGACGATGTCGCCCGTCCAGCCGTCGAGCCGTGCGGCGTGCTCGCGAACGGCGGCCTCGCCGCGTGCTTCGATATCGGCGAGCATGTCCGCGGCGACGCGCTGCGCGTTGCCCGATTCGGTCTCGGGCGTCTTGGTCGCGCGTTTCAGGTAATCGATGCCCGTCATCACCGGCCCCGGAAGAAATGCATGCGATCCGTCACGATGGGACGCTCGTTGAGATGGGCGAGCTTGGCGGCGTACAGGTCATGGTCGCCCCGCGTCGTGCTGTTCTCCTCGGCGATGGCAAGATGCCTCCGGGCGTTGGCCGTGTCGCCGAGCCGCAGATAGGCGATCGCCAACCAGAAATGGAACTCGTGGTAGTAGGCGGCACGATCCACTTCCTTCGCGAACATCGCGCGCGCCAGCGGGTAGTCGGCAGCCTGCATCGCCGCGAGCCCTCGCTTGAAGTAGGCGAACGGCGGATCGGGCTCGAGGCGGGCCAGACGGTCCATCGCGTCGCGCGCCGCCGCCGTGCGCCCCTGCGCCACGAGCACGCCGGCGAGGTTCGACAGCGAGCGCGTGTTGCCCGGCTCGCGGGCGAGCACGAAGCGGAACGCAGCCTCGGCCTCGGCGAGATCGCGGTGGCGCTGATAGATGACGCCGAGCGTGTTGTACGCGCTCAGGAACCGCCGGTCCTGGCCGATGGCCTCGCGCGCGTACCAGTACGCCTCGTCGAGGTTGCCCGTGGTAAGCGCCTCGACCGCACGGTTGTTGAAGTACATCGCGACGATCGTCGACTCGTCGATCGACCAGCTCCGCAGGCTGCGGATGTCGGCCGGCGCCAGAAAGTCGATCGTCATCGTCGGATCGGTCGAGCTGCGGTCCACGAGCCGCCGACCGAGCGTCAGGTTGACGTGGCCGAT
>JBDTNI010000224.1:0-4681 GCA_039933815.1 Betaproteobacteria bacterium | reverse complement strand
GGTCGCGGATCTCGCCGATCATGATGACGTCCGGATCCTGACGGAGGATCGAGCGGAGCGCGCGCGCGAACGTGAGCTCGATCCGCGCGTTGACCTGCGTCTGCGCGACGCCGTCGAGCGCGTATTCGATCGGGTCCTCGACGGTCATCATGTTGGTCGAGTCGCGTGGCAAACGCGAGAGCGCCGCATACAACGTCGTCGTCTTGCCGGACCCCGTGGGACCGGTGACGAGCAGGATCCCGTGCGGCTGGCGGATCAGTTCGTCGATCGCCGCCAGCGTCGCGGCGCTCATGCCGAGCGTTGCGAGGTCGAGGCGCGCAGCCTCCTGGTCGAGAAGCCGCAGCACGACGCGCTCGCCGGCGCCCGTGGGCAGCGACGACATGCGCACATCGACCTGGCGATCGCCGAGCTTCAGCGCGATGCGCCCGTCCTGCGGCAGCCGCTTTTCCGCGATGTCGAGTCCCGCCATGATCTTGAGCCGCGACACGAGCGCGCCATGCAGCGACCGCGGCGGCTCGACGACGTCGCGCAGCATGCCGTCGATTCGGAAACGGACGACGGCGCGCCCCTCGTAGGGCTCGAAGTGAAGGTCGGACGCGCGATCGCGCAGTGCCTGCAGCAACAGCGCATTGATCATGCGGACGACGGGCGCCTGCGCGCTGCCGTCGAGCAGGTCCTCGCCAGCCGGCAACTCCTGCATGAGCCGCGACAGGTCGGCGTCCCCGGCAAGACCTTCACTCATTGCCCGCGCCGCACCGCCCTGGTTGTAGATGCGCGCGAGCGCCGTCGCGAACGCCTCGGGCTCGACCGCCCGCGTGATCAGCGGCCGGTTCAGTACGCGCTTGAGCTCGGCGAGGCCCTCGAGCGTCGCGTCGGGCCGCAGCAGCACGACGATCGCGTCGCCCTCGGCGCCGACGGCGAGCACGCCGTGCGCCCGCGAGAACGCGTAGGGGATGCGGGCGCCGGCGGCGGCGTCAGCGGCGCTCGGGCTCGGGCTGGCCAACGGGTGCTGCCTGCGGCGTACCCGGCATCGCCCCGAGCGGCGGCAGTTCGGGCGCGGTCGGGTCTTTCCAGAACCAGCGCTCGGCCGGCGCCACATCGGTCTGCGCGCCGCGCAGGTAGTCGTAGCGCTCCGACGTGAGCTCGCGACCGTCGGCGGCATTTCGCACGATCGTCGGCTTGAGGAAGATCATCAGGTTGGTCTTCTGCCGCGACCGCGTGTCGTAGCGGAACAGCGCGCCGAACACCGGCACGTCGCTGGCATAGGGCAGCTTGTCCGTGGCATCGGACGCGCTGTCCTGGATCAGTCCGCCGAGCACGACGATCTGCTGGTCGTCGATGACCACGGACGACTCGAGTGCGCGCTTCGACAGGATCGGGCCCGCCGTGGACGTGTCCTGCACGCGGGACACTTCCTGGTAGATGCCGAGCCGAACCGTGCCACCTTCGGTGATTTGCGGCCGTACGCGCAGCACGAGCCCGACATCGCGGCGCTCGATCGTCTGGAACGGCTGCACGGTCGCCGTCGTACCGGTTGTCGCGTACTGGCCGGTGATGAAAGGGACGTTCTGGCCGACGATGATCCGCGCCTCCTCGTTGTCGAGCGTCAACAGCGTCGGGGTCGACAGGATGTTCGCCTTGGCGTCGTTCTCGAGCGCGCGGACGAGCAGCCCGAGGTTGCTGATGACGCCCAGTCCCGGAATGTTGATCGTGCCGTTGATGATCCCGAGGTTGAGCCCGTTACCGAGCGTGCCGAGGTTCACCGACGCGTCGACGATGTTCGTGCCGCCGCCGCGCGTTCCGAAATTGGTACCACCGAAGCCCTGGACGCCCGTCCGGTTGCGGTTCGCGCCCGACAGCACCTGCCACTGGATACCGAACTCGGCCGCCTTGTCCGCCGAAACCTCGACGATCAGCGCCTCGACATACACCTGCGCGCGCCGGGTGTCCAGCCGCTCGATGACGGCCCGCAGGTTGTTGTAGACGGGCTCCGGCGCCATGATCACCAGCGCGTTGTTCGTCGTATCGGCCTGGATCATCGCGCCGCCCGCGGCGAACGCGCTGCCCGCGCCGCCGCCGCTGGTCGCGAGCGGGCTCGTCGCGGCCACCGACGCGGGGAAAGCCGGCGCCGTCGTCGTCGTGACGGTCGTCGCGACTGCGCCCGGCAACGGCTGCGGCGTTCCAACCGCCGTGCCCGCTCCGCCGCGTTCGCCGCCGTAGAGGCCCCGCAGCGTTTCGGCGACGTGCGCCGCGTCCGCATTGCGGAGGTAGACGATGAAGACATTGCCGCCGGCGCGCGCGGGCGTGTCGAGCTGCTCGATCAGCTGGCGTACGCGCGCGCCTCGCGCGGGGTTGTCGGCGCGTATCAGGATGCTGTTCGAGCGCGGATCGGCGATCAGCGCAACGCGTTGCTGCGCATCCTGCGCGCCGGCCTGACCGACGCCGCCGGTGGCCAGCACCCGGTTGACCAGCGCGACGACGTCGAGCGCCGACGCGTTCTTCACGGGCACGAGCATCGGTTCGCCGGCGGGAGCCTGATCGAGCGACGCGATGATGCGGTCGATGCGGCGCAGGTTGTCGGCGTAGTCGGTGATGATCACCGCGTTGCCCGGAATGTAGGCGGCGATCGTGTTGTTCGGCGAGATCAGCGGCCGCAGCACGGTGACGAGCTGGGCGGCGGACTCGTGCCGCAGCGCGATGACCTGCGTGACGATACGCTCGCCGCTCGCGGTGACGGCGCCCCGCTGGACGGGCCCCGCATGCGTCTTGGCGTCGGCCTCGGGCACGATCTTGACCACGCCGTCGGCCTCGACGGCCGCGAAGCCCTGCATCCGCAGCGCCGACAGCAGCGTCGGGTAGACGACCGCCTTGGGCACCGGACGCGCCGACACGATGTTGATCGTGCCCTTGACGCGCGGATCGACGAGGAAATTACGCCCGGTGATCTCGCCCACCGCCTTCACCACGGCGTCGATGTCCGCGTTGACGAAATTGAGCGTGACGCTGTCGCCCTCCTGCGCGAAGGCCGCCGGCGCGAGCGCGAACAGCAGCATCCAGCCGATGAAGCGCATCAGTCTGCGGCAGCAGGACAGCGACGTGCGGAGCTTGGGACGGCCCGCGTCGGCCGGCGGCGGACGCAGAGAGGATGAAGCCACGGCCATCGACGGAAAGGTGCGGCGCTCCGGTGCTCGGTCAGGCTCGCTTCGTGGTCGCAGGCCATCGCCCGTGCCCCGAAGCGGAATCGGCGGCGATGATAGCATGGGGCACTCTCCGGGACGGGGTCGCGGGGAGGCGGCCAACGTGCGGTTTTGCGAGTGAATCCGCCAGCGTCACACGCTGCATCCAATCCTCGTGCCTACCGAGGGAGTACCCATGCAGCATTCACCCCACGCCGCGCGCGCCGTGCCGCGCCGGCTGATTCTGGGCGCGGCGCTCGCGCTCGGCCTTGCCGCGACGCTCGTACCGGATACCGGCAGCGTCATGGCCGCCGGCCCGTCGATCGTGATCGTGCAGGGCCAGACACGTCCGGCCGACGCCGCCCCAGAGCCCGGTCCGGCAGCCTCGCCGCGCGTGCCGTCCTCCCCCGCCGCCCCCGAGCCCGCTCCGTCAGCCTCGTCGCCCGTGACGTCCCCGCCGCCTGCCGAATCCATAGCGCCCGCGGCGCCCGCAGCGTCCGCAGCGCACCAGGGCAGGGTGACGGTCGACGACCACAGGCTGGTCATCGAGAAAGGCAACAAGCGCGTACATGTCGGAGGGCTGGGTGGCGACCGCGAGTACGACTCCTTCGAGCAGTTCGTGCAGGACGCGCCGTGGCTCGCGGCACTGGTTTTTCTGGTTGTGCTGATGGTGTTCCTCGTGCCGCTGCTGATCGTCGTATTGTTGATCTGGTACAAGGTGCGCAAGAACCGGATGGCCAACGAAACGCTGCTGAAACTCGCCGAGCGCGGCGTCGTGCCTTCCGCCGTCGCCATGGACGCCGTGGCCACCGGCAACGCCGCCGCGATGGCCGGCGCGGCAGCGGCAGCCCCGGCAATGCCGGCCTATGAGCAGGCGCGTGCGTTGCAGCGCCGCGTCGTGTGGTCCGACCTTCGCAAGGGCGTGATCCTGACCGGCGCGGGCCTCGGCCTCACGTTCTTCTCGATGCTCGATGACGGTTCACCCAACAGCATCGGACTGATCCTGCTGTTCGTTGGCCTGGGGTACTCGCTGTTGTGGTTCCTCGAGGATCGCAATCGCGGCCCGCGCGATCAGTCGACGCCCCCGCCGGGCGGCGTTTAGATCGTGCGCGAGCGAAACCCGGTGTGCCACGATGGTCACGATGCATGACCGGCGATGCGCAGACGCTCGCCACTCCGCTCGCGGTGGCGGCCGGCGCCGGCGTTGCCGGCCTGGCGTGAACGATGGCCATCAAGCCCGCGGCCCCGGACGTCCCCGACGCCCAGCTGATCGCGCGCTGCCTCGTCGGCGACGACCGGCACGCGTTCGCAGAGCTCGTGAAGCGGCACCAGTCGTCCGTCCGTGCGTGCCTTCGCAAGCTGACGGTGGGCAACCAGGCGCTGGCCGACGACCTCGCGCAGGACACGTTCGTGCTCGCCTGGCGCAATCTGCGGTCGTTCCGGCAGGAAGCGCGATTCTCGACGTGGCTGTACCGGATTGCGACCAACTGCTGGCTGGCGCACAT
>JBDTNI010000223.1:0-4687 GCA_039933815.1 Betaproteobacteria bacterium | reverse complement strand
GCGCAATTCGCGCGAAACGTACGAGTACATCCGGTAGCCGTCCGACCACGGCGCCTGCGTGGCGTCGACGTAGAATCCGGCGCCAAGACCGAAATCGTAGGCATCCGCCTCGCCTGCGAGTGCGAGCCCGCGCGGGCTCGTGTCCGGAACCACCAGCGCCAGGCCAAGCTCGGCGGCCACGCGCTGCGCCCCTGCCTTGGCGATGAAATTGTCCTCGGTGCACGTGAGCCCCGACAGCCAGTAAAGCGCCGGAACGGGACCGGTACGCGCCTGCGGGGGCAGGAACAACCCGAAGCGCATCGCGCATCGCGTCTCGTCGGATGCGTGCGAGTAGACGTGCTGCATGCCGTCGAAGCACGCATGCTGCGTCACCGGTTGCGGAACTTCGGCCATGGAGATTGCGCGCAGAGGTCGAATCAGTAGCGAACGACGGATCGGATCGACTGTCCCGTGTGCATCAGGTCGAAGCCTTCGTTGATCCGCTCGAGCGGCAATACGTGCGTGATCAGGTCGTCGATGTTGATCCGCCCATCCATGTACCAGTCGACGATCTTCGGCACGTCGGTGCGACCGCGCGCGCCGCCGAACGCCGTACCTTTCCAGACGCGTCCCGTAACGAGCTGGAACGGCCGGGTGGCGATTTCCTTGCCGGCGCCGGCGACGCCAATGATCACCGATACGCCCCACCCGCGATGACAGCACTCGAGCGCCTGTCGCATGACGTCCACGTTGCCGATGCACTCGAAGGAGTAATCGGCACCGCCACCGGTGATCTCGACGAGATGTCCGACGAGGTCGCCGGTAACCTCGCGCGGATTGACGAAGTGCGTCATCCCGAAGCGGCGTGCCAGCGCTTCGCGTTCGGAATTCAGGTCTACACCGATGATCATGTTGGCGCCCGCCATCCGCGCGCCCTGCACGACATTGAGGCCGATGCCACCCAGCCCGAACACGACGACATTCGCCCCCGGCTCGACCTTTGCCGTGTTGACGACGGCGCCGATGCCCGTCGTCACGCCACAGCCGATGTAGCAGACCTTGTCGAACGGCGCGTCTTCGCGGATCTTCGCGACCGCGATTTCGGGCAGGACCGTGAAATTGGCGAATGTCGAGCATCCCATGTAGTGATGCAGCGGCTTGCCCCGCAGCGAGAAGCGGCTCGTTCCGTCGGGCATTAGCCCCTTGCCCTGGGTTGCGCGTATCGCCGTGCAGAGGTTCGTCTTGCGCGACAGGCACGCCTTGCACTGGCGGC
The DNA here is from genome assembly GCA_039933815.1 of Betaproteobacteria bacterium. Classification (GTDB taxonomy): domain Bacteria; phylum Pseudomonadota; class Gammaproteobacteria; order Burkholderiales; family Casimicrobiaceae; genus VBCG01. The sequence continues at coordinate 3,435 of JBDTNI010000223.1, read as the reverse complement.
ATTCCGGCGTATAGAGCGGGATGACGTGGTCGCCCTTGCGCACGCTGGTGACCTCCGGACCGACATCGACGACAACACCGGCGCCTTCGTGACCCAGGATGGCCGGAAACAGTCCCTCGGGGTCGGCGCCGCTTCGTGTGAACTCGTCGGTGTGGCAGATCCCGGTCGCCTTGAGCTCCACCAGGACCTCACCGGCCCGGGGGCCGTCCAGTTGGACGGTTTCGATCACGAGCGGCGCACCGGCCTCGTGGACTACAGCGGCGCGGACATCCATGGCAAGGCGCTCCTCACGCGTGGCAAGACGGCAATGTTAGCGTCCGCGGGTCCGGCGCGAGGGCGGCGCGCGAACACCGCGTCATCGTTCAATCCGAGGCCCTCGAACGTTCTCCCGCGACGTCGAACGTCACGCGCACGCCGGCGAAAAGGCTGCGCGGACCGGCGAGCGCGCGAAACTGCTCCATGACCGGCACGGCACCGGCGGGCGGCCCGAACGTCCGATCGGGGCCGGTGAAGACGTTCTGCCCGAGGAGCCCGAAATTGGAATACCGGCGGTCGAATGCGTTGTCGATCTGCGCGAACAGAGTCACGCGGCGCGTAAGCCGGTACTCCGAATCGAGGTTCAGGACGAGATACCCCGGCACGGGTCCCGCGCGATCCGCGTTGTTCTCGTCGCCGCGCGCGTACTGGCTCGAGACGGCGACGAGCGATGCACCGATCGCAAGGCCGGGCGCGGCGTCCCAGTCGACGCGAACCTTCGCGCTCTGAAAGGGGGTGCCCGGGATGCGGTCGCCGGCGCTCACGGCGATCGCACCGTTGGCATCGGCCTGCGAGTTCGCGGGGCTCGCGGCCTCAAACGGCGTGCGAAAGCGCGCGTCGAGCGCGTTGTAGCGGATCGTGACGACGAAAGGATCGGCGCGAAGCGTCGTCGCCAGCTCGATGCCCTGCCGTCGCGTGCGGCCGACGTTCCTGAAATAGCCGGCGTTCGTCGCGCCGACGCCGCTGGCGATGAATGCGAGGTCGTCGCGAAGCTCCGTCCGGTACACCGCGGCCGACCATTGGCCCAGGGTCCAGGTGCCGCGAACGCCGGCTTCGAGTGTCGACGACACGACGGGAGCAAGCGGCGGATCGGCGAGGAACTGGTTGGGGAGCTTGCACGGCGCCGTCGGGTCGGCGCAGGTGAGCTCGATGGGTGTCGGCGCGCGCATTCCCTGGTTGTAGCTCGCGTACGCCGTCAGCGAAGCACGCGGGTTCCAGTTGATGCCGATCGCAGGATTGAAGCGCGAGAAAACGTGCGCTCCATTGAGCGCCGCGTCCTCGCCTGTTCGATCGGCGATCTCGACGCGGGCGTGGTTGAAGCGGCCGGCGAGCGTCAGCACCCACGCATCGGCGACGTTGATCGTGTCGCTCGCATACAGACCGCTGTCGGCGTTATGCAGGTCGACCGCGGTCGTCTGCACGTACGGACCCCGGCCGATCGTGCCGCGGTCGTTCGTGAAAGTGGCCGGTTGGGACGTCTGGGTAAATCGCGTGTTGCCCCAGTTGCCGCCTGCGCCTGCCGCGACCCGGTGCGCGAATCCGCCGAGCCTGCCGCGTACCGCCCACTGCAGCGCGACGCCGTACGACGCTGCATCGATCGTCGCGCGGTCGTTCGTTGCCGGCGCGGTAGGGACGAGCCTGGTCTCCGCGTCCGTGTCGCCGAAGCCCCCATCGACGTTGCTGCTGAGGTTTGAATTGCGATAACGCCGGGAGTAGACGTTCGCGTCGATCAGCTGGTCGTTACGGAGCAGGCGGCTGCCTTTCGCCGAGACGAACGCGAGACGGTTCTCATTGGTGTCGGGATACGTATAAGGCTCGCGCGGCTTGTCGACGAACGATCGCGGCAGCGTCTGCGCGCCGTTCAACGCGTTGTCGGCGAGTGTCAGGCTGATGCCCACGTCCGACGTCGCGTCGCGGACACCGACGTTGCCGAAGAACTGCCGCACGCGGCTGCCGTTATGCTGCGCCCAGCCGTCCTCGCCGGCGAAATTGGCCGCGAAGAACGCATCGGTGCGCTCGCCGTCATGCCCGTATTCGAACTCGAGCGCACGCCGGCCAAAGGCGCCGGCCGAAAGTTCCACGGCAGCGCCCGGATACTGCGCACCGGTTTTCGTGTAGATCGCAAGCGCGCCACCCAGTGTATTCAGCCCGAACGCCGGCACCGAGCCAGGAATCAGCTGCACTGTCGCAATTGCCGCGCGCGGCACGAAGTCCCAGTTGACGACGTCGCCGAACGCCTCGTTGATGCGCACACCGTCCTGGAACACGGACATACCCTGCGGCGTTCCCAGCAACGGCGACGCCGAAAAGCCGCGGAAGTCGAGCGATTGCTGATACGCGTTGCCCTGTCCGGACGCTGCGCTGACGCTGTTGGAGCTTTGGTCGAAGAACTGCGTCAGCGTGAGGGGTCGCGAGCGCGCGAGCAGACGGTTGTCGAAGACCTGGACGTTGGCCGGCACTTCGCGAAGCGGCGTGCCGAATCCCGGCAGCGGCGTCGTTGCTATCACCTGCACCGGCGGGAGTTCGATCAGTTGGGCCGGGTCGTCGGTGGCGCCCGCATCCGGGGCCGCCGCACCGACGGCCGCCGCGACCGCCCACGCAAATGCCTGCCTCATGCGGGGGGCCCGAACCGGGGGCGAAGTGCGCGCAGGCGGGTTTCGCCAGACAGCGGGCGTGCGTGCAGCAAGTGGCTGCGATCAGTGGATGACTACGCCCCACGGCAGCAGCCCGACCGGCACTTCGGCGATTTTCTGGTTCGACTGCGTGTCGACGACGGCGACCGCGTTCGAACGGCCGCAAGCGACGTAGAGCTTCCGGCCATCGGGCGTCAGCGCCATGTTCCACGGGCGCTTGCCGACCGGGATCGTCGCGACAATCGTGTTCGTTGCGGTTTCGATCACCTGAACGGTGCCGTCGCCGCCGGCGGAGACGTAAACATGCTTCCCGTCGGGATGCACGACCACGCCGTTCGATCGCAGGCCGGCCTTGATCGTCGTCACCAGCGCCTGCTTCTCGACATCGATCACCGCGACGGCATTCGCATGCTCGGCCGCAACGTATGCGCGACTGCCGTCCGGCAGAAATCCGATGCCGCGCGGACGCTCGCCGACGGCGATCGACTTGACGACCTCACCGCGCGCGACGTCGACGATGTCGATGCTGTCGGCTTCCTCGGCGCTGACCAAGACGAGGCGGCCGTCGGGACTGAAAACCGCGTGCTCGGGGTTCTTGCCGCGCGTCGTGACTCGCTTGACGATCGACAGCGTGGCTGTATCGACGAGGAGCACCTGGTTGTTCTCCTCGATCGCGGCCGCGAGAAATCGCCCGTCGGCCGAAACGTAGATGCCTTCCGGCGAGTCGCCGAGCTTCACGCGGACCGGCTCCGTCGACGTGCAGCTG
>JBDTNI010000222.1:0-4716 GCA_039933815.1 Betaproteobacteria bacterium | reverse complement strand
ACGGCAACGTCGTGGTAAAACGCGATTTCGCCGTCGCGCGCCGCCTCCATGACACGCTGTTGCATACGACCGTCGTGCGGTTGTTTCATTCTTTCACCCGAACTTCTTCGGCGCATCGCCGCGTCGGGCACGGCCAGCCAGCGCGACGCCGCCCTCGAGACGCTCGCGGTCGACCAAACGATGCGGATGGCGCGGGCGACTTACCAGTTGCTCGAGTCGGGCACCCATCGCGGCCTGCTGAGCATCCCGGCGGTCGCCAAGCAGCGGACCATCTACGACGCGGACAACCGCGAGACGCTTCCCGGACGGACGGTGCGCGCCGAGAACGGAATCGCCACGACCGACGTCGCGGCAAACGAGGCCTACGATGGTCTCGGCGCGACGTTTGATTTCTTCGCGGAGGTCTATGGACGCAATTCCATCGACGATGAAGGCCTGCATCTCGACGCGACTATCCACTTCGGCCGCCGCTACGACAATGCGTTCTGGAATGGTCAGCAGATGGTCTTCGGCGATGGTGACGGCGACCTGTTCAACCGCTTCACGGTCTCGCTCGATGTCATTGCCCACGAACTCACGCATGGCGTGACTGGCGACGAGGCCAGGCTCGTCTACCTCGGGCAGGCCGGCGCGTTGAACGAATCACTGTCGGACGTGTTCGGGTCGCTCGTGAAGCAGTACGCGAGGAATGAGACGGCGGACCAGGCCGACTGGCTGATCGGGCAGGGATTGTTCACGCCGAAGGTGCAGGGCGTCGCGCTGCGCTCGCTGAAGGCGCCCGGTACCGCGTACGACGATCCGCTGCTCGGCCGCGATCCGCAGCCGTCCACGATGGCAGCATACGTGCGCACATCCGCGGACGGCGGCGGCGTGCACACGAACTCCGGCATTCCGAACCACGCGTTCTACCGGGCGGCCGTCGCTCTCGGCGGGCACGCGTGGGAGAAGGCGGGCCGCATCTGGTATGAAACGCTGCGCGACAAGCGCGTGAAGCCCACCGCCACGTTCCGGCAGTTCGCGCACTACACGGTGATCAATGCCGGCCACCTGTTCGGCAGCAGCGAGCGGCGCGCCATCGCGGGCGCCTGGGAAGCCGTCGGTATCAAGACCGAATGACGACCTCCGTACTCCGCCATTTCGGACCGTAGCCGCCGCATGCGCATCGACTTTCACGTCGACGGCGGCTTCGCCGTGTTTCCCGGCCGTGCGGCGCCGGTCACGATCGATGCCGCGACGCTCACCCGTGCGCAGGCGACGCACTGGCGTGCGCTCGTCCAACGAGCGGGATTCTTCTCGATCGCGGCGCCGCCCGCCGCGTGTGCGGGCGCCGACCGGCGCGCGTATACGATCGCAGTCGAAGATGCCGGCCGATCGCGGACGCTGACGTTCGGCGATCCGGTCGCCGAACCTGCGCTGCGCGACCTGGTCGACGCGCTGCGCGCGCACGTCCGCAGCGTCCGACCGTGAAGCCACCGTGGTCGCCGTCGATTGTGGTGTGGCCAGTCGCAGCACTCCTCGTCGCATCGTGCGCGTCGCTGCCGGAGGCGCCGGGACTCGCGGGCAAGCCGATCGGCGAGTTCTTCGACGACCTCAAGTCCGAGCTCCGCGACGTCCATTGGCGCGTGCGCAGCGTCGCGGGCGCGTGCGGCTCGACCGGGCCGCGCGAAGTCGATCTGCGCAACGCGACGATCAGCCTCGACCTCCAGCGAGTGGGCGAGGCCAGCATCGATGGGGCGCTCAGACTCGTCGCGCTGCCGCTCGCCGGCGGCGCATTGACGCCCTACGGGTCCGCGGGTGGTGCGCGAAAGTTCACTCAGGAAATCGTGCTGAAGCTCGATGTCACCGGGCCCGACCGCGTCTACGATGTCGCCGACGCGCCCGTCGCATCCGGTTCGGTGGCGCGCACGCTCAATGCTGCCATCGACGGGTTCGTCCGATCGGACACCGAGGCGCCGTGCGTGCGGCTCACGTCGCTGAAGCTCACGTTCGTCGTCGACGTCCGTCGCGGGGTGGGCGGCGGATTCAAGCTCGTCGTGCCGGTGGCGGACGTCGGGATCGATGCGTCGCGCCGGGACGTCAACACGCTGACGATCAGCTGGGACCGGATCGCGTCGAACGCACTGCGCTGAAAGATCGCGGTCACGACGTCAGCAGCGCCTGCAGCGCGTCGAGCGAATCGGCATCGGCAATGCGCTTGTCGTCGCGCCAGCGCAGGATGCGCGGAAAGCGGACGGCGATGCCCGATTTGTGGCGCGCCGACCGCTGGATGCCCTCGAAGCCGAGCTCGAACACCAGCGTCGGCGTGACGCTGCGGACCGGCCCGAATTTCTCGATCGTCGTCCGGCGCACGATGGCGTCGACGCGCCGCATCTCGGCGTCGGTCAGGCCCGAGTACGCTTTCGCGAACGGCGTCAGCCGGCGTTCGCCGTCGCGGGCGTCCCATACGGCGAACGTGTAGTCGCTGTAGAGGCTCGCACGGCGACCGTGTCCGCGTTGCGCATAGACCAGCACCGCGTCCACGCGCATCGGGTCGATCTTCCACTTCCACCACGTGCCGCCTTCCTTCGATCGCCCGACGCCGTAGCGGGCGTCGCGGTGCTTCAGCATGAAGCCTTCGACGCCCCGCGACCGCGATTCGCCGTGCAGTGCGCCATACGCATCCCATGACGGCAACGCGACCCGCCGCGACAGCGGAAGCCGGGGCTCGTCGATGCTCCGCAGCAGCGCCTCCAGCCGTGAGCGTCGCGCATGCTGCGGCAACCCGCGGAGATCCTCGCCGTCGGCTTCGAGCATGTCGTAGGCGAGGAGCACCGCCGGTGACTCGCCCAGGACCTTCGCTGTCAGCGTCCGGCGACCCACGCGCGTCTGCAGCGCCGCGAACGGCGCGACGCCGCCGTCGCGCATCACGACGATCTCCCCGTCCAGCACCGTGCCATCGTCGAGCAAGAGCGCGGCGGCCGCGATCTCTGGAAACCGGTCGGTGATGAGCTCCTCGCCCCGCGACCACAGCGCGGTTGCGCCGCCGCGCCGGACGAGTTGCGCGCGGATACCATCCCATTTCCACTCGACCATCCAGTCGGCGCACTCCCCGAGCGTGGCCACGGGCGCCGTCAGCGGATGCGCGAGGAAGAACGGGTACGGCCCCAATGAAGCGCTGCGGTCGGCGACTTCCGCAGCGATCAGCGCGAGGAACGCGTCGCGGCCGGGCGCGGCGTCGCCGGCCGTATAGCCCATCAGCCGTTGCGCAACGACCTTCGCGTCGACGCCCGCGATCGCTGCGAGTGCCCGGGTGACGAGCAGCCGCGAAACGCCGACGCGAAAGCCGCCCCCCAGCAACTTCAACAGCAGGAAACGCCCGGCGGCATCGAGCTCGTCGAAGTAGCCGCGAATGCGCGCGGCGAGTTCGTCGGCGGGCAGTCCGCGCAGCGGGAGCACGCGCGCGAACATCCATTCAGCGAGACCTGCCGTCGACACGCGTGCCGGAGGCGGCAGCACGTGGGCGACGGTTTCCGCGAAATCGCCGACCGCGTCGTAGCATTCGTCGAACAGCCACTGGGGGAATCCGGCGGCCGCAACCGCGACCTCGCGCAGGACCTTCGTCGGGACGGGCTGACGCGGTTTGCCGCCCGCCAGGAAATACGCGGCCCACGCGGCATCGTCGGCCGATGCCGTTCGAAAGTAGCGGTCCAGTGCCGCGAGCTTGCCGTGCGTCGACGTCGTCGCGTCGAGCGCGGCGAACAGGCGCGCGAACGCCTCCATCGGCAGCGCTAGCCGACGGCCGCGGCGTCGTCGGTCGACGCGTCGGCGACGTCCTCGGACGGCGCGTCCATGGCGGGCGTCTCGCCTTCGCCCCGATCGTCGAACTGCGTGTCGAATCCTTGCGCACGTACGCCGCGCTCGCCGAGCCAGCGCACGAGGATCGGCACCTGTCCGTGCGTCACGATCACGCGCGATGCTGACGTCGCGTCGATCGCTGCGTTGAGACCCGCCCAGTCGGCATGGTCGGACAGAACGAACCCCCGATCGACACCGCGGCGTCGCCGCGCGCCGCGCAGCAGCATCCAGCCGGAGGCAAACGCGTCGCTCAGGTCACCGAACCGCCGCAGCCACAACGAACCGGCTGCCGACGGAGGTGCCAGCACCAGCGCGCGCCGCAGTGCGTGCGCATCGACATCGGTGACGCGATGGCCGGGTGGCAGCGGGACGCCCGACGCACGGTAGGCGCGGTTCAGCGGTTCAATCGCGCCGTGCAGCACCAGCGGCCCGATGTCCAGCGCGCCGGCCGCTGCAAGGCTGGCCTGGATGCGCTGCGCCTTTCCGAATGCGTAGCAGAACAACACGCTGGCACGGCCGGTGCTGGCGTTGTGCCGCCACCACGCGGCGATGTCGGCGGTAACGTCGACCGGGTCGTGCCAGCGGTAGATCGGCAGTCCGAACGTGGACTCGGACACGAACGTGTCGCAGCGCACGGGCTCGAACGCGTCGCACGTCGGGTCCGGGTTCAGCTTGTAGTCGCCCGATACGACCCAGACGTGGCCGCGATGCTCGATACGCACCTGCGCCGATCCCAGCACGTGCCCTGCGGGGTGCAGCGAAACAATGACATCGCGAATCCTGAGTCGCGCGCCGTACGCCAGCGTGTCGAGCTCGATGTCGCCGAGACGGCTGCGAAGCACATGCGCGGAGGGTTGCGCGGCGAGGTACCGTGCGCTGCCC
>JBDTNI010000221.1:0-4739 GCA_039933815.1 Betaproteobacteria bacterium | reverse complement strand
AGGCACCCGTGCTTGCCAATCCAGTCGCGGTCCTCGAGGGAATCGGCGAGCGCGTCGAAATTGTTGCCGAAATGCTCGGGCAGCCGGAGGCCCTTGACGAGCTCGTGGAACAACGTCGCCTTGTCTTCCGCCTGGGCGAGATCGACGTTCAGGTAGCGCAGCTTCGCCTGCGCCGCCGCCGTGGCGATGGTGTCCGCGTGGCCGTGGTATTCGACAACGCCCGCTTCGTCCATCTGGGTCAGGTCGGGTAGCTTCATTCGCGGATTCTCCGGAAGGACGCATAGTGGTCGGCGGTGTAATAGCAGACATCCGGCGATCGGCGCGGCCCGCCGCAGATGATCCGACGCGCGCCGCGATTGCGCGCGCCCGGCGTCGCGACCGTGTACTCGTGGTAAAAGCCGCGGCGCTCGGCGGCGAGCAGCCGCTCGCGGTTGCCGAACGTGACGCCGTCGCGCTCGAACGGAAACGGGCCGCCGTCCTGGATGCGCGCAAGGACGTCGCGCGCTTCGCGCGGCAGCGCGGATAGGGTGATGTCGCTTTCGGACGCGCGGTTGTCGCGCGCCCAAGCCGCGGGCAGCATCAGCAGCACCGCGACGTGCAGCAGTACCGCGGCCGCCAGCCGCCCGACGCCGGTCGTCGTCACGCGCCTCATGACGCCAGTGTAGCGCGTCGCGCGGCGACGCGTTGACGTTCAGCCGGCGGGCTTAACCGCGTCCGAGGGTCGTACCCGAATGTGCAGTTCGCGCAGCTGCGCCTCGGTGGCCGGCGTCGGTGCCTCGATGAGGAGGTCCTGCCCGCGCTGCGTTTTCGGAAACGCGATGACGTCGCGAATCGACTCGGCGCCGGTCATCATGGCGACGATGCGATCGAGGCCGAACGCGATGCCGCCGTGCGGCGGCGCACCGTACTGCAGCGCATCGAGCAGGAAGCCGAACTTGCGTCGCTGGTCTTCGGCGCTGATGCCGAGCGCTTCGAACACGCGCGTCTGGACTTCCGAGCGGTGGATGCGGACGGAGCCGCCACCGATTTCGGAGCCGTTCAGCACGACGTCGTACGCCTTCGCGAGCGCGTTCCCGGGATCGGTCGCGAACAGCGATTCATGGCCGTCCTTGGGGGCGGTGAACGGATGATGTCGCGCGGCCCACGCGCCGGTCGCATCGTCCTGCTCGAACATGGGAAAGTCGACGACCCATAGCGGCCGCCAGCCCGGTTCGACGAGGTTGCGGTCGTGGCCGATGCGGGCGCGCAACGCGCCGAGCGTGTCGTTGACCACTTTGCTCCGGTCGGCGCAGAAGAAGATGACGTCTCCGGACGCCGCGCCGCACCGCTGGACGATGGCTTGCAGCACGTCCGGCGCCAGGAACTTCACGATCGGCGACTGCAATCCTTCCTCGCTCGCCTTCGTCACGTCGTTCACCTTGATGTAGGCGAGGCCCTTGGCACCGTAGATCGTCGCGAACGCGGCGTAGTCATCGATCTCCTTGCGTGTCATCGCACCACCGCCCGGGACGCGCAGCGCAGCGACGCGCCCGTTCGGGAGTTCCGCGGCTGCGCGAAACACCTTGAAGTCGACGCCGCGCATCAGCTCGGTGAGTTCGGTGAGCGTGAGCGGGATGCGGAGATCGGGCTTGTCGGAGCCGTAGTCGCGCATGGCGTCCGCGAACGTCATCACGGGGAACGGATCCGGCAGCTCGACGTTCATCGCCTCCCGGAACATCACGCGCACGAGTGCTTCCATCATCGTGCGAATCTCGAATTCGTCGAGAAACGACGTCTCGATGTCGATCTGCGTGAACTCCGGCTGGCGGTCGGCGCGCAGATCCTCGTCGCGGAAACACTTGACGATCTGGTAATAGCGATCGAAGCCGGCCACCATCAGCATCTGCTTGAACAGCTGCGGCGACTGCGGTAGCGCGTAGAACTGGCCGTGGTGCATCCGCGACGGCACGAGAAATTCGCGCGCGCCCTCGGGCGTCGACTTGTAGAGCACTGGCGTCTCGATATCGATGAAGCCGAGTGCGTCCAGCGCCTTGCGTGCCGCCATCGCGGTGCGGTAACGCAGCATCAGGTTGTTCTGCATCTGGGGTCGGCGCAGATCCAGCACGCGATGCGTGAGACGCACGGTTTCGGACAGGTTGTCGTCGTCGAGCTGGAACGGCGGCGGCGTCGACGCGTTGAGGATTTCGATCGTGTCGGCGACGATCTCGATCTCGCCCGACACGAGGTTCGGATTGACGCTGCCGTCCGGACGCGGCCGAACGCTTCCTGCCACGGCGATGCAGAACTCGCTGCGAAGCTTCTCGGCCGATGCAAACGTGGCGGCGCGATCGGGATTGCATACGACCTGGACAATGCCTTCGCGGTCGCGCAGATCGATGAAGATGACGCCGCCGTGGTCGCGACGGCGATGGACCCAGCCGGCGACGGTGACGGACTGGCCGAGGTGGCGGCGGTCGATGCGGCCGCAATAGTCGGTGCGCTTCAAGTACGTTCTCCGGCGGTGCGTCGCCTCGGCGTCGCGGTTCAGTCGCCGCGGCGTGTCGCCGCTGCGAGTGTCTTCAGGAACGGGTATCGGTTTCGGCGTGCGCGGGCGGGACCGGGGTCGCGTTCGCAATGGCCCGGTCACCACGCGGCGCCTGCACGTGCAGCCTCGGCGCGACCACGCCCATCGAGATGATGTATTTCAGCGCCTCGTCGACGGTCATGTCGAGTTCGCGCACCTGCGAGCGCGGGAGCATCAGAAAATAGCCGCCCGTCGGGTTGGGTGTCGTGGGCACGTACACGCTGACGTGATCGCCGGGCAGAAGGGGCTCGACGGCGCTGGCCGGCGTGCCGGTCTGGAATGCGATCGTCCAGCTGCCCGCCCTCGGAAACTCGACCAGCAGCGCCTTGCGAAACGCATTCCCCTTGCTCGACAGCAGCGTGTCGCTGACCTGCTTGACCGACGAATAGATCGACTTGACGAACGGAATGCGGCCGAGCAGCGATTCCCATGCACGGATCAGCCGCTCGCCGAAGAAGTTCGCGGCCACGATGCCCGTGACGAGCAGGATGGTGAATGCGACGACGACGCCGAGCCCTGGAATGTCGAACCCGAACACGGCGCGCGGCTGCACGCTTTCGGGCAGCACGACGAGTATCTGATCGAGCGACGTCAGCAGGAAATGCATCACCCAGATCGTGATGCCGAGCGGTACCCATACGAGCAGGCCCGCGATCAGGTAGCGCTTCATCGGCGTCGACGACCGGGGATCACGAGTCGTTCTTGGCGGCGGGGGGCGGCGTCGCCGCAGGCTTCGATTCCGACGCTTCGCCGGACGTCGCGGCGGCAGGCTTCGAGTCGGCACCGCTCGCGGCGTCCGCACTCGAATTCGGCTTCGTGCCGGCGTCGCCGGCCTTCGAGTCGCTCGCCGGCTTTTCCTTGGTCGCGGGCTTGGCGCCGCGGTTTCGAAAATCGGTGACGTACCAGCCCGAACCCTTGAGCTGGAAACCCGCGGCCGACAGCAGTTTCTTGAGGTCAGGTCGATGGCAGGCGGGGCATTCGGTCAGCGGCGCATCGCGGAGCTTCTGCAGCGCTTCGACCTCGTGCCCGCACGAAGCACACCGGTATTCGTAGATGGGCATGATCGCTGGCGGGGGAACCGCGAAAGAGAAATTCTCGGAAACTTCTGATAACAAACGATAAATTATAGCGCACTTCACCGGGCGAACTGCCTTATCCTTGCGATTTGGCCCGGTCGCTCGCGACGTGATGGACGATTATTGGATCTGGTGGATTCTGGCGACGCTGCTCGTCGGCGCCGAACTCCTGACGGGCACGTTCTACCTGCTCGCGGTCGGCATCGCGTTCGGTTGCGGCGGCGTCGCGGCGTGGCCGGGCGCGTCGATGCCGATGCAGCTGCTGACGGCCGGCGTGCTCGCGGTCATCGGCGTCGTGGTGGCGGACCGGTGGCGCCGCCGGCGCGGGGAGCCGCCGGCGTTGCCGGGGCTTGACGTCGGACAGCGCGTCACCGTCGAAGCGTGGCAGTCCGACGGTTCCGCGCGCGTCGTCTACCGCGGCACGCGATGGGATGCGCAGGCCGCGTCTCGCGAAACGCCGCGCAATCGCACGATGTACATTGTTGAAATGCGCGGTTCGACGCTCGTTCTGGGCGCCCAGCGGCCGTAGCAACGCGCGCCGGCGGCGATCGACACCGACAGGAGGAGCATCATGCAGGCAGGGTATTCCATCGTCACGTTCGCGATCTTCATCGTCGTCCTGATCGGCGTCATTCAGGCGATTCGCGTCGTGCCGCAGCAGAAGGCCTGGGTCGTTGAACGGCTGGGCCGCTTCCACGGCGTGCTGGGCCCCGGACTCAATTTCGTGCTGCCGTTCCTGGACCGGGTTGCCTATCGGCACGACCTTCGCGAAACGCCGCTCGACGTCGCGCCGCAGGTCTGCATCACCAAGGACAACACGCAGCTGCACGTCGACGGCATTCTCTATTACCAGGTGACCGATCCGCGGCTCGCCTCGTATGGGTCGACCAACTATATCGTCGCGATCACGCAGCTCGCGCAGACGACGCTGCGCAGCGTCATCGGCCGCATGGAACTCGATCGAACGTTCGAGGAGCGCGACCAGATCAACACGGCGGTCGTGGCGGCGCTCGACGACGCGGCGCCGAACTGGGGCGTGAAGGTACTGCGCTACGAGATCAAGGACCTGACGCCGCCGGCCGAGATCCTGCGCGCGATGC
>JBDTNI010000220.1:0-4742 GCA_039933815.1 Betaproteobacteria bacterium | reverse complement strand
GGCTCGCGGCCGCCGCGCACGATCTGCAGCGCCTGAACGACGAACTCGACTTCGCGAATGCCCCCGGGCCCCAGCTTGATGTCATGCGCGTGGTCGCGGCGCTTTTCCTGTTCGCGAATCTGCCGATGGATGTCGCGCAGCCCGTCGTAGACGTCGTAGTCCAGGTAACGGCGGTAGACGAACGGTGTGACCAGCGCCGCAAGCTCGTCGTGGCGCTCGCCGGTCAGCGGGCGCGCCTTCAGCCACGCGTAGCGCTCCCACGCGCGTCCCTGCGTCACGAGATAACGTTCGAGACCCGAAAACGGGATCGTCAGCGCGCCGCTGTCGCCGTAGGGGCGCAGCCGCATGTCGACACGGAACACGTAGCCGGCGGCGTCGACGCGAGACAGCGAAGCGATGACGCGGCGGCCCAGTCCGTCGAAGAATTCGCGGTTCGAGATCCGCCGCGCGCCGTCGGTGTCGCCGTCCTCCGGGTAAGCGAAAACGAGGTCGATGTCGGATGACACATTGAGTTCGCGCCCGCCGAGCTTGCCCATGGCGATGACAACGAGCGACTGCGGTGCGCCGGAATCGTGGCCGATCGGCCGGCCATGCAGCGCGACGAGCGCGCCCGCGTGCGTTGCGATCGCCGCGCGGAGGGATCGTTCGGCGAGCGCGCTGATCGTGTCGACGACTTCCGCGAGCGGCGCGCGTTCCATCAGGTCCCGCAGCATCGTGTGCAGGAACACGCGTCGGCGGAGGTTTCGCAACAGCGCATCGACGCCCTCGGGCGCGCCGCGGCCGACGCATTCGTCGAGCGCGGTCGTATGCGGCGCCCAGTCGAACGGCGCGTCGATCGTTGCTGCAATTTCGGCGCGCAGCCCGCGGTCGTTCGAGAACGCCCGCTGCGCGTAAAGGCTGAACGCAATGGCGCGATCGAAGTCCATCATGGGCTTGTCGGGAGAAGCGCGAGCAGTGGTTGCGTCGGGCGTCGCGCGGCCCTTGGTCGTGACGCTTCCGCTACAATCGCAACCGGGTCAACGCACCATCATTATGCCTGCGACTTTGTCGACGCCGTCCCGAGCGAAACGCGCGCTGCGGTTCGTCGTCGCGTCGAGCGTGCTGCTGCTGGGCGCGTTCTTCGCCTTGCTGCTGGTGCTGCGTGTCGTCGTCTTTCCGCAGATCGAGGCGCGGCGGGACGAGGTCGCGCAATGGATCGGCGGTCGCATCGGCCGCGCCGTGGAGATCGACAATCTCGTCACCGGTTGGGACGGGTGGAATCCGAAGCTCTCCGTCCAGGGATTTCGCGTCCGGGCGCGCGACGGTGAGCGCGGTGTGCTGCTGGAATTGCCGCACGTCGACCTGCTGGTTGCGTGGACGTCGCTGCCGGCGATGCAGCTGCGGCTGAAGGAACTGCTGATCGACGGCCCGCGTCTCGCCGTTCGGCGCGACAAGGCCGGTCGCCTGCACCTCGCGGGCATCGAGCGTGACACGGCTACCGCGGACGAATACGGCGCGGTCGCCGATTGGTTGTTGAAGCAGCCGTTGATCATCGTGCGTGACGCGCTGGTCGCGTGGAGCGACGAGTACCGGGACGCGCCGCAGTTGCTGCTCGATCATGTCGCCTTTCGGCTCGAGCAGCGGTCTGGCCGCCACCGAGCCGCGCTGACGGGCGTCCCGCCCGCCGACCTCGCAGCGCCGCTCGAACTCAAGGCCGACCTGACCGGTCCGTCGCTTCGCGACTGGACGCAACTGAAGGGCCGCCTTTACCTCCGACTCGATTACGCGGACGTTGCCGCGTGGCGCGAGTGGCTCCCCCTCGCGGTGCCCGTCGACAGCGGCAAGGGGGCTGTTCGCGTCTGGGTGGACGTTGCGGGCTCTCAACCCGACGCTGTGACCGCGGATCTGGAACTCGAGGATGTCCGGGCGACGCTGGGCGAGGGGCTCGCCCCGCTGCGTCTTGCACACGTCGGCGGACGCGCAGGCCAGATCGACCTGTCCGCGGAACGCTTCTCGCTGACGCTCGCGGACGGGACCGAGCTGTCGCCGACCGATTTCAAGCTGACGCTCGGGCCCGGCAGCGACGGCACACCCGGCGGCACGCTGACGTTTGCGCATGCCGACGTGCGGCCGCTTGCAGCGGTCGCGTCTCATTTGCCGCTGTCGGCGCGTGTACGCGCGGAACTCGCGCGCTACGATCCGCGCGGCGCGCTGGGCGATGCGACGCTGACGTGGACCGGCGACGAGCGTGCGCTCGCGCACTACGGGGTGAAGCTCCAGTTCAGCAACGTCGCCGTCGCATCGCGGGACGGAATGCCGGGAGCTTTGAACCTCTCCGGGTCGATCGACGCCAACGAAGAGGCCGGTCGCGTGCGCATCGACAGTCACGCGGCCAGCGTGACGCTGCCGAAATTATTCGCCGAACCGCTGGCATTCGACGATCTGCGCGGCGACGTGACCTGGCATCATGGCGAGGACGCAGTGCTGCTGGCGTTCAGCGATGTGGCGTTCGCCAACGGCGATGGGGCGGGCACTGCGGCGGGAAGCTGGCGCTCGCGCGCCGGTGGCGCGGGCGACCTCGATTTGAAGGCCCAGCTGACGCGTGCGAATCTCGCCAGCACCTATCGGTACATTCCACTCGGCGCGGGTTCCGGCGTTCGCGACTGGTTGCGCCGCGCGCTGGTCAAGGGTACGTCGCTGGATTCGAAGCTGACGATCATTGGGGATCTTGCGCGATTTCCGTTCGCCGCAGGCGCCGGCGGCCAGTTCCTGTTCGCCGCACGCGTGCAGGACGCCGCGCTGAACTACTCGGAGAACTGGCCGTCGATAAGCGAGATCGGCGGCGATGTCAGGATCGAGGGCACGCACCTCCTCGTCAGCGCCACGGGTGGCCGCGTGCTCGGCGCCAGGCTCGGTGCGACGAGAGCCGAGATTGCCGACCTTCACGATGCGCGTCCGGTGCTGGAAATCGAAGGCGTCGCCAGCGGACCTACGCAGGAGTTCCTTGCGTTCGTCGCGCAATCGCCGGTGCAGGGCTGGACCGGCCAGGTTACCCAAGGCGCGTCGGTGCAGGGCGACGGCGCGCTGGCGCTGAAGTTCGAATTGCCGCTGCGGGACGTCGGCAGCGTGAAGGTGGCTGGCGAATACCGGTTCGATGCCAACGCAGTGAACCTGCCGCATGTGCCGCCACTGACCGATGTACGCGGCGCGTTGGTATTCACCGAGCACGACGTGCGCGCCACCGACGTTACGGCGAAGTCGCTCGGCGGCACCGCCAAGCTGCAGGTCATCAGCGAGTTGGGCAGGACGATCGTTCGCGGATCGGGGAGCGCCGATCTGCAGCAGGTGCGTGCCCAATTCGACCTTCCATTCTTCGAGCGCATCGCGGGCACCGCCAATTGGCAGCTTGCACTGGACTCTGCCGAAAAGAAGCTCGGATGGACGCTCGACTCCACGCTGGAAGGCGCGTCGATCGATCTGCCGTCCCCGCTCGGTAAATCCGCAGCCGAAAAGGTCGCGCTGCACGTGGAACGGCGCGAAGCGCGCGGCCGTGACGAGCGAATCGCGATCGACTACGGACCCGGTGTGCGCGTGTTGCTGAATCGTCCGCTCACCGGCTCGGCGTCGGTCGACCGCGTGCTCGTGCTCCTCGGCAGCGACGCCCGCGGAACCGCCGAGCCCGAGCAACCGGGGATCTGGGTACGCGGAAGCGTCTCCGCCCTGAATCTCGACGACTGGCTCGCGGTCGGTCCGCACGGCGACGCGGCGGGCGCGCAAAGCGGGGCGGCGTCGCTTGCGCTCAATGGCGTCGATTTGAACGCAGCTTCGCTCGACGTGCTGGGCCGTACGTTCGCCAATCTGCACGCGTCCGCGCGCCGCCAGGGCGCTGACTGGCGGCTCGCGCTGGATGGTCGGGAACTGGCCGGAAGCGCGGTGTGGCATGCCGCGACGTCCGCGCAGCCGAACGGAAGGTTCGTGGCGCGGTTTGCGCGGCTTACGACGCCGCCCGCTGCGGGTGCCAGCGTGGGCGACAGTGCGCCGGCGCCAGAAGAGCCTGGCGCCACCAACCGCTGGCCGGAGGTCGACATTGTCGCCGACACATTCGGATCGAAGGAGCGAGCGCTGGGCAAGCTCGAGTTTCGCGCGCACCCGGCCGGCAGTGACTGGCAGATCCAGAAACTCAGCCTCAGCAACGAGGCCGGACGCATCGATGCCGACGGCTCATGGCGCCACGCAACGACTCGCTCGCAGACAATGCTGAACGTCGCCGTCGACGTCCGCGATGCCGGCGAATTCATCGCGCACTTCGGATGGCCGAGCGGCGTGCGAGCGGCGCCGACCAAGATCGACGGCCAGCTGTCGTGGAACGGTGCGCCGAGTGACTTCGACTACCCGACGCTTACCGGCAACTTCAAGCTGCGGGCGGGTGCTGGTCAGTTCACGAAGGTCGATCCCGGCGTCGGACGACTGTTGGGCGTGTTGTCGCTGCAGGCATTGCCGCGACGGATCTCGCTCGATTTCCGCGACGTGTTCAGCGAGGGCTTTGCGTTCGACACCGTCACTGCGGACGTTCGAATGCGCAACGGCGTGATGCACACCGACGACTTCCGTCTCGTCGGGCCGGCCGCCGCCGTCAACATTGCCGGTGACGTGGATGTGGCCCGAGAGACGCAGCAGCTGAAGGTTCGCGTGCAGCCGTCGCTGTCGTCCGGCGTGTCGGCCGGCGCCGCGGCGCTGTTCATTGCGAATCCGCTGGTCGGCGC
>JBDTNI010000219.1:0-4757 GCA_039933815.1 Betaproteobacteria bacterium | reverse complement strand
GCGCTTCGCGCATCTCGATGTCGAGATGGTTCGTCGGCTCGTCGAGCAGCAGCAGATTGGGCCGCTGCCGGACGATCAGCGCGAGCGTGAGACGCGCCTTTTCGCCGCCGGAGAACCGCGCGACGGGCGACATCGCCATGTCGCCGCGGATGTCGAAGCCGCCGAGATAATCGCGCAGCTCCTGCTCGCGTGTCCGCGGCTCGAGGTGCGTCAGGTGCCACAGCGGCGAGTACTCCACGCGCAGCTGCTCCACCTGATGCTGCGCGAAGTAGCCGAGCGCGAGATGCTGCGACGCCGAGCGCGATCCCGCCAACGGGGCGAGCGTGCCGGCGAGCGCCTTCAGCAGCGTCGACTTTCCGGCGCCGTTCGCGCCGAGCAGCCCGATCCTCGCGCCCGCGAGAACGCCCCAGTCCACGTCGCGCAGCACGGGCGTCGCGCCAGCGTAGCCGAGCGTCGCATGCTCGAGGTGCACGAGCTGGCGCGCCGACGTATCGACGGGGGCAAACGTGAACGTGAACGGGCTGTCGACATGCGCCGCGGCGATCAGCTCCATTCGTTCGAGCGCCTTGATCCGGCTCTGCGCCTGGCGCGCCTTGGTCGCCTTCGCGCGGAAGCGGTCGACGAACGCGCGCAGGTGTGCGATCTGTCGCTGCTGCTTGGCGTAGGCGCCCTGCTGCAGCGCGAGCTGCTGCGCGCGTTCACGCTCGAATTGCTCGTAATTGCCCGTGTACGCCGTTAACGACTGG
This sequence comes from Betaproteobacteria bacterium, assembly GCA_039933815.1. Lineage (GTDB taxonomy): Bacteria > Pseudomonadota > Gammaproteobacteria > Burkholderiales > Casimicrobiaceae > VBCG01. Next base: position 4,011 of record JBDTNI010000219.1, on the reverse strand, counting down.
CTGTCGACGTGGACGATCGTGTCGACAACCGCATCGAGGAAGTCACGGTCGTGCGTGATCAGCAGCAGCGTACCGGGATAACGGCGCAGCCAGTCCTCGAGCCACAGCACCGCGTCGAGGTCGAGATGGTTGGTGGGCTCGTCGAGCAGGAGGAGGTCCGAGCGGCACATCAGTGCCTGCGCAAGATTGAGGCGCATCCGCCAGCCGCCGGAAAACGTGTCGACGGGAAGCCCCTGCTGCGCGTCGGCAAAGCCCAGGCCCGCCAGCAGCGTCGCCGCGCGCGCCGTCGCCGCGTAGCCGCCGATCGCCTCGAAGCGCTGGTGCAAATCGGCGAGCCGTTCGCCGTCGTCGCCTGCCGCAGCGAGTTGCCGCTCGACGTCGCGCAACTCGCGATCGCCGTCGAGCACGTAGTCGATCGCGGCCGTCGCGACTGCCGCCGTCTCCTGTGCCACGTGCGCCAGCACCCAACGCGGCGGCAGATCGAGGGTGCCGGCGTCGGCAGCGAGCTCGCCGCGGATGGCCGCGAACAGGCTCGACTTGCCCGACCCGTTCGCGCCGACCAGTCCCGCCTTGTGGCGGTCGTGCAGCGTCAGCGACGCGTCGTCGAGGAGTCGCTTCGTGCCGCGCGACAGCACGAGGTGGCTGATGCGCAGCATCAGCGCAGCTCGAAGTCGTAGTCGATGATCAGCGGCGCGTGATCCGAGAAGCGCCGCGTCTTGTAAATCGCGGCGGCGCGTGCCGTGGCGGCGATGCCGGGGGTGGCGACCTGGTAGTCGATGCGCCAGCCGACGTTCTTCGTCCACGCCTCGCCGCGGTTCGACCACCACGTGTACTGGTCGGGACGCGGGTCGACGCGGCGGAACACGTCGACGAAGCCGAGCCCGTCGAACACGTGCGTGAGCCACGCGCGCTCTTCGGGCAGAAAGCCCGAGTTCTTCTGGTTGCCGCGCCAGTTCCGAAGGTCGATCGGATGGTGCGCGATGTTCCAGTCGCCGCACAGCACGACCTCGCGTCCGCTGCGGACGAGTTTTTCGAGGTGGGGCCGGAACGCCTCCAGGAAGCGGAACTTCGACGCCTGCCGGTGCGGACCGCTCGAACCCGATGGCAGGTAGATGCTGACGATCGAAAGGTCCGCAAAATCCGCCTGCAGGTACCGTCCTTCGGCGTCGAACTCCGCGTGCCCGAAGCCGGTGGCGACGCGGGGCGGCGTCTTCGCGTACAGCGCGACGCCGCTGTAGCCCTTGCGCATTGCGGAATGGAACGTCGCGTGCGACCGGCGCGGCGCAGCGAGCGCACGCGGTACGTCGGCGCGCTCGCACCGCGTTTCCTGCAGGCACACGACGTCCCACGGCTCGATGCGCGCGAGCCAGCGGGCGAGACCCTTGCGTTCCGCGGCGCGCAATCCGTTGACGTTGAGCGTGATGATCCGCATGGTGCGCGAGCGAAAGGCCGCGATTTTACCGGAGCGTCCGCTCGCGCCGGCGCGCCGATGCCGGCTTCGACGCTATACTGCGCGCGCACGCATTGTTGTCGACGACATGACCGATTTCCGCCAGGATTTTCTCGGCTTCGCGTTGGCACGCGACGTGCTTCGTTTCGGTGAATTCATCACCAAGGCGGGGCGCAAGAGTCCCTATTTTTTCAATGCCGGCTCGATCAGTGACGGTGAAGGTCTCCGTCGGCTGGGCGAGTTCTACGCGAAAGCGGTACTCGCGTCGCGCATTGAATACGATCAGTTGTTCGGACCCGCGTACAAGGGCATCACCCTTGCCGCCGCGACCGCGATCGCTCTTGCCGCCACGGGGCAAAACGTGCCGTTCAGTTTCAATCGGAAGGAAGCGAAGGACCACGGCGAAGGCGGCCAGGTGGTGGGCGCGCCGTTGCGCGGCCGCGTGATGATCGTCGATGACGTCATCACGGCCGGGACGTCGATCCGCCAGTCGGTCTCGCTGATCGAGGCTGCCGGCGCAACGCCCGCGGGCGTGCTGATCGCGCTCGACCGCATGGAGCGCGGCCAGGGTGACGGCTCCGCAGTGGCCGAGATTCGCGACCGCTTCGGAATTCCCGTCGTCGCGATCGCGACGCTCGACGACGTGATGACGTTCATCGCCGCCCGGCCGGAGCTCGCCGCGGCGCGACCCGCGATCGACGACTACAGGGCGCGCTACGGCGCGCACTAGGCCCACGCCATGCATTCGTTCGAGGAACTCATGAACCCGCTCTCCCTCCGTCCCGCGCCTGCGCCGATCGGTCGCACGACACTGCTGTCGATGCTGCTCGTCGGCGCCTGCGCGCTCGGCGTCGCCACGCCGGCGAACGCGGAACTCTACAAATGGACCGATGATCGGGGCGTCGTTCACTACAGCGACCAGATGCCCGCCGAGGCCGTCAACCGCGCGAGTCAGCAGATGAGCCGCCAGGGCCTGACGATCAGGAAGGTCGAGCAGGCCCGCGCCGTCACGCAGCCGGTCGCGCGAACGGCGAGCGACGAGCAGCGCGAGCGCCAGGCGCAGCGCGACACGCTGCTGGCCACGCGCCGCGACCGCGCGCTCGTCGAGTCTTTCACGTCGGAGTCCGAGATCGAGCTCGCCAAGGGCCGGGCCGTCGCGACAATCGAAGGCCAGGTGCAGTCGGCGGAGGCCTATATCACCTCGATGCAGAAACGGCGCCTGGAGCTCGAGGCGAAGAAGGGCACGTATGCGCCGCGCCCGGTGCCCGGCGGGCTGGTGCTCGAAGTCGAGTCGCTCGACGGCGAAATCGCGCGCCAGCACGCGCTCGTCGCTGCCAAGCAGCGCGAGGCTGCGGCGGTGGCCGCGCGCTACGATGCCGATCGGCACCGCTTCCGCGAACTGCGCGGCGAGCCCAGCGGTTCGATCGTCACGACGGACGACCGCCGCTTCTCGGCGGTCGAGCCCGGCGCGATGCAACTGACGGCAGGTTCGCCCGCCGGACACTAGCGCCGCCCTGCGCGCAGCGACGCTTCGTCCGCGCGCGGTAGTTTCGACGGCGGCGGCAGCAAAAGCCCGCTGCTGCGATAATCGCGGCTTCCCCACGCCGCACGCCGTCCCCTCCCCATGGCCCAATACGTTTACACGATGAATCGTGTGGGCAAGATCGTCCCGCCCAAACGCGTCATCCTGAAGGATATCTCGCTGTCGTTCTTTCCCGGCGCCAAGATCGGCGTGCTCGGCCTGAACGGATCGGGCAAGTCGAGCCTGCTGAAGATCATGGCCGGCGAGGACAAGGAGTACGACGGCGAGGCGACGCCGATGCCGGACCTTCGCATCGGGTTCCTGCCGCAGGAGCCGCTACTCGACCCCGCCGCGACCGTGCGCGACATCGTCGAGGAAGGCGTCGGTGACGTCCTCGCCGCGAAGAAGCGCCTCGACGACGTGTACGCCGCCTATGCCGAACCCGACGCCGACTTCGACGCGCTCGCGGCCGAGCAGGCGCAGCTGGAGGCAATCGTCGCCGGCGCCGGCGCCGGATCCGACGTGCAGATGGAGATCGCCGCCGACGCGCTGCGACTGCCGCCGTGGGACGCGACGATCGGAAAGCTGTCCGGCGGCGAGAAGCGCCGCGTCGCGCTGTGCCGCCTCCTGCTGTCGAAGCCCGACATGCTGCTGCTCGACGAACCGACGAACCACCTCGATGCCGAGAGCGTCGAGTGGCTCGAGCAGTTCCTCGCGAAATTCCCGGGCACCGTCATCGCGGTCACGCACGACCGGTACTTCCTCGACAACGCCGCCGAATGGATACTCGAGCTCGACCGCGGCTACGGCATTCCGTGGAAGGGCAACTACACGTCGTGGCTCGAGCAGAAGGAGGAGCGGCTTAAGCGCGAATCGAAGCAGGAGGCGGCGCGAATCAAGGCGATGCACAGGGAGCTCGAGTGGGTACGCTCGAATCCGAAGGGTCGCCAGGCGAAGAGCAAGGCCCGGATCGCGCGCTTCGAAGAGCTGTCGTCGTACGAGCACCAGAAGCGCAACGAGACGCAGGAGATCTTCATCC
>JBDTNI010000218.1:0-4764 GCA_039933815.1 Betaproteobacteria bacterium | reverse complement strand
CCCCGCCGACGACAAGGTCGATCCCGACCTCATCAACGCCGGCAAGCAGACGATCACGACCATTCCCGGCAGCAGCTTCTTTTCGAGCGCCGATTCGTTCGCGATGATCCGCGGGGGCCACATCGACCTGTCGATTCTCGGCGGCCTCGAAGTTGCGCAGAACGGCGACCTTGCGAACTGGATGGTTCCGGGCAAGATGGTCAAGGGACCGGGCGGCGCGATGGATCTCGTATCCGGGGTGCGGCGCGTCATCGTGCTGATGGAACACGCCGCGCGAGACGGCAGCTCCAAGATCCTCGAGCATTGCACGCTGCCGATCACGGGCAAGGGCGTGGTCGGCATGATCATCACCGACCTGTGCGTATTCGACGTGCTGCCCCAGGGCGGCGGACTCGTGCTGCGCGAACTGCACGACGGCGTGACGCTCGACGACGTGCGCGGGAAGACCGGCTGCGCATTCGCAGTCGCGCTCGCATCATGACCGCGGCGCGCGGAAGTTCGCCGCCCGCCGATACCGGGGGATCGGGCGAGTGGACTGACGCCGAACCTGGCGTGCGGCGCCGCATCCGGATCGCCCAAGGCTCGCTGATGCTGATGGAGGTCGAGTTCGCCGTGGGCGCGGCCGGGTACGAACACCGGCATCCACACGAGCAGATCAGCCACTGCGTTGCGGGCCGCTTCGAGTACATCGTCGATGGCGCGTCGCAGACGCTGCGCGCGGGCGACTCGGTATACGTGCCGGGCAACGTCCTGCACGGCGCGAAGGCGCTCGAGGCCGGCACGCTGATCGACATCTTCACGCCGATTCGCCACGACCTGCTCTGACGGCGGCCGCAGCGCGATGCACGGCTCGGTTTTCCTCGAGTGGGAGTTCGCGGGGCTGATCGCGGCCGCGCTCGCGATGCCCATTGCGCTCTACGTCTACCTGATGCGCAGTCGCCATGCGTCGAAGGCGCTCGTACTCGTGTTCGGCGTGCTGTTGATTGCAACGTCCGCCGTGACGGTCGCGTTGCTGCAGGACTTGTCGCAGATGGCGGTCACATCGTCGTCGACGTGGGACGATCGCGTGTTCGCGTCGAGTTTGTCGATCGCGCTCTACCTCGTGCCGGTGCTGTTCGCAGGCATCGGCGTCAACCTCGTCTCGCACGTGCTGATCGCGCATCTCGACGAGGCCCGGCAACGCTTCGGCAACCGTCGCTGAGCCCGACGCCCCTGCGATTCGCGTTCATCGCGCGGCGGCTGCGAACCGCCGGCCCTGCGTTGCGATCAGCCGAGATCGCGCTTGTCGACGACGCGCCGGGCCTTGCCGGCCGAGCGCTCGATGCTGCCGCTCGGCAGCACGCGCACCGCCGCCGAAACGCCGATCAGATCCTTGATGCGTCGCGCCAGCCGCTCGCCCGCAGCATCGGCGGCGCCGGCCCCCGCGCCCGGCGACCGTTCGACGAGCACGGCGAGTTCGTCGAGCGCCCGCGGACGCGTGATCTCCACCTGGTAATGCGGGGACAGCGTCGTGTCGCGGAGGATCAATTCCTCGATCTGCGTCGGAAACACGTTGACGCCGCGGATGATCATCATGTCGTCGCAACGGCCGGTGATTTTCTCGATCCGGCGCATCGTCCGCGCCGTTCCCGGCAGCAACCGCGTGAGGTCGCGCGTACGGTAGCGGACGATCGGCATCGCCTCCTTCGTCAGCGACGTGAACACAAGCTCGCCCTTCTCGCCCTCCGGCAGGACGACGCCGGTCTCGGGGTCGATGATCTCGGGGTAGAAGTGGTCCTCCCACACGGTGAGGCCGTCCTTGGTCTCGATGCATTCCTGCGCGACGCCGGGACCGATCACCTCCGACAGCCCGTAGATGTCGATCGCGTCGATATCCATCGCCGACTCGATCGCCGTGCGCATCGTCGGCGTCCACGGCTCCGCACCGAAGATGCCGATCGACAGCGAAGACGACCGGGGATCGAAGTTCTGCCGCTGCATTTCCTCGGCGATCGCCAGCATGTACGACGGCGTCACCATGATGATGTCGGGCTCGAAGTCCCGGATCAGCTGCACCTGTTTCTCGGTCTGGCCGCCCGACATCGGAACGACCGTGCAGCCGAGACGCTCGGCACCGTAGTGCGCGCCGAGTCCGCCGGTAAACAGACCGTAGCCATACGCGATATGGACGATGTCGCCCGCGCGCCCGCCGGCAGCGCGGATCGAGCGCGCCATCACCGTGGCCCAGGTGTCGATGTCATTGCGCGTGTAGCCGACAACCGTGGGCTTGCCCGTCGTGCCGGACGACGCATGCAGGCGCGCCACCCGTTCCCGCGGCACCGCCAGCAGACCGAACGGATAGTTGTCGCGGAGGTCAGCCTTGACCGTGAATGGGAAGCGCGCCAGGTCGCCGAGCGAACGAAGATCGTCGGCGATCACGCCCGCCGCGTCGAAGGCGCGGCGGTAGTGTGCGACGTTCTCGTACGCGTGGCGCAGCGACCAGCGCAGTCGCGACAGCTGCAGCGCTTCGAGCTCGTCGCGGCCTGCTTTCTCGATCGGCTCGAGCTCGGCGGGACGCGGCGATCTGGCGGGCATTCGACGACGCGCGGCTCACGCCACCGGTGGGGCGTCGTCGACGACACGGCCGTCGATCCGGTAGCTCTTGCCGCGGAAGAGCGCCACCGCAGCGCCGTGCTGGTTGCGCACCTCGATGTCGTAGACGCCCGTCCGGCCGCCGCGGCTTCGCTCGGCGCCCGTTGCGTGCAGCACGTCGCCTGCGCGCGCGGGCGCAAGGTAATCGATCGAACAGCCCTGCGCGACGGTATTCGCGTTGTAGCTGTTGCACGCGAACGCAAACGTGCTGTCCGCGAGCAGGAAGATGAACCCGCCGTGGCAGATCGAGTGCCCGTTCAGCATGTCGTCGCGCACCGTCATCGACATTTCGGCACGACCCGGTTCGACGTGCTGGACGCGCATGCCGAGCGCCTGCGACGCGCGGTCGCGGCTGAACATCGCGTCGGCGACGCGTTGCGCGAGCGCGCGTGCGGCGTCGTCGGTACCGGACGCGCCCATGACGGGCTCGCCGTCGATCATCGGCCAGTCCGGTCGGACGCCGGCACACCGCCCGGTCGGCAACCGCTGAGCGTCCGGTCAATCATCGCCCGGTGAAGCGCGGCTGGCGCTTCTCGATGAACGCAGCCACGCCTTCGCGGTAGTCGGTGCTGTAGCCGAGCGCACGCTGCGCGTCGCGTTCGACATCCAGCTGCTGCTCGAGCGTGTTGCTGGCGGATGCATTGAATGCGCGCTTGATCGCAGCGAGACCGGCCGTGGGCGCGGCGGCCAGGTGCGCGAGCATCGCGTCCGTCGTCGCAACGAGCGCGGAATCGTCGACGCATTTCCAGATAAGACCCCACGCCGCAGCCTGTTCGGCGGTAAGCCGGTCGCCGAGCATCGCGAGCCCCAGCGCGCGCGCGGATCCGACGAGCCGCGGCAGGAAGAACGTGCCGCCCGAATCGGGCACGAGCCCGATCTTGCAAAACGCCTGGATGAAGCTCGCCGACTTCGCGGCGATGACGATGTCGCACGCCAGTGCGATGTTCGCGCCGGCGCCCGCTGCAACGCCGTTGACGGCGCAAACAACGGGCATCGGAAGATTGCGCAGCGCGAGCACCAGCGGACGGTAATTGTCTTCGATCGACGCGCCGAGGTCGACCGCCGGGCCACCGGGTGCGACCGCGCGGTCGGAGAGGTCCTGCCCGGCGCAGAAGCCACGCCCCTCACCCGTCAACAGCATCGCGCGCGCGCTGCCGGGCGCGGCGACTCGCGCCAGCGCATCGCGAAGCTCCCCGTGCATCTGCGTCGTGAAGCTGTTCAGCCGATCCGGGCGCCGCAGCGTCACGCGCGCGACGTCGTCGCGGATCTCGAAACCGATCTGCTCGTAGCTCATACCCGCTCCTTGCCTGCCGCCGCGGCCACGCCGCTAAATGTGCGCGCGGTGCTGGACGACGCGGAATCGGCTCGCGACGAAGGCGGCGTCGGTGAGCGCGGCGTTCGCCGCCGGATTTGCACCGGTGCCGTGGAAATCCGAAAACGCGGCCGACTGATTGACGAACACGGTGCCCGTCAGGTTGATCGACAAGGCAACGCCGACGTCCTCGGCCACGTCTATCGCGCGCGCGATGACGTCGTCACGCGTCGAATACACGGCCATCGTCAGCGCACCGTGCCCGGCCACGGCGTCGCGAGCGATCGCCAGGCTGTCGGCCGTGCTGTCGGTGGCGATGACGAACGCGATTGGGCCGAACCATTCGTTGAGGTACGTTGCGCGGTCGCTCTTCTTCAGCTTGACGATGAGCGGCGTGCGAATCGTGGCGCCCGGGAACTGCGGGTGCTCGATTGTCCGCGTGTCGAGCGCAATGTCGCCAAGCGAGCGCGCCGCCTCCAGACGCCGGATCACGCTGTCGTTGACGACGGCGCCAAGCACTTCGACCGCGCGCGCGGGGTCCGCGAGCAGCTTGTCGACACCCTCTGCCAGCGCAGCGGCGACGGCGTCGAACGTCAGATGCCCATCGCCGGTGTCGATGCCGTCCCGGGGGACGTAGATGTTCTGCGGTGCGGTGCACATCTGGCCCGAATACAGCGCGATCGAGAACGCGAGGTTGCGCACGAGGCCCTTGAAGTCGGTGGCGGAATCCACGATCACCTGGTTGACGCCGGCCTTCTCGGTGTACACCTGCGCCTGCCGCGCATGCTCCTCCAGCCAGCGGCCGTTGGCGGTGCTGCCGG
>JBDTNI010000217.1:0-4802 GCA_039933815.1 Betaproteobacteria bacterium | reverse complement strand
GCCAAACGCAGCGATCAGTAACACCAGCATCCGTGCAGTTTTCATCGGGATATTCCTGTTCAACGTGAGGAAGCGTGCCGTCGGCGGACGAAGCGGCCGCCGCTCGGTCCATCAGCCACCTGAAGTTCGGACGGCGAGCGCCGAAGGTTACACGCGGGGCACAATGGCGGATGGCGCCGCGATGTCGCGGATTCTTGTAACCGTTCCGGGCAATGCGACGAATAAGCGATCAGGGCGGGTTGCGCGACACCGAGACGCGGCTGCGAGCGCTCTTCATGCGGAGTCTCGACGGGGACGCACGCGCGTACGCAGCGTTTCTGCGCACGATGACCGCGCATCTGCGCGCGTTCCTGAGGCGCCGCCTCGCGCAGCTGCCCGATGATGTCGAAGACCTCGTCCAGGAAACGCTACTCGCCGTGCACAACCAGCGCCACACGTACGACGCCGCCCAGCCGCTGACCGCCTGGGTTCATGCGATCGCAAAATACAAGCTCGCCGATCTTTTGCGTCGGCGCGCCGGGCGCGACCGGGTAACTGATCCGATCGATGAGGACGATGAGCTCTTCGCCACATCCGACGCCGAAGCGGCCGACGCGCGCCGCGACATTGCGACGCTTCTGGCGCTGCTGCCCCGCAACCAGCGGCTGCCGATCATCCACATGAAGCTCGAGGGATTGTCGGTCGTGGAAACGGCGCGCTTGACCGGCTTGTCGCCGTCAGCGGTGAAGGTCGGCGTCCATCGCGGCCTGAAGGCGCTTGCGGCGCTGATCAGGAAAAGCCCTTGAGAACCGACGAGCTGATCTCGATGCTGGCCACCGGCGCCGACCCCGTCGACGATCGCGCTGTTCGCTTGCGCCAGGGAGTCGCCACGGCCTGCGGGGTTCTTGGCACCACATTGCTGATGGCCACGCTGCTCGGCGTGCGGAACGACATCGCGCAAGCCGCGATGCTGCCGATGTTCTGGTTCAAGCTCGCGTACGTCGTCGCGCTCGCCGCGACGAGCCTCGGCCTGATGTGGTCGCTGGCACGTCCCGGCGGCCCGGCCGCAGCGGGTCTCACGCGCCTTGCGGTGCCTATCGCGTTGATGTGGGCACTCGCGGGGTTCGAGTGGATCGCCGCGGATCACGGCGAGCGGCTGGCGCTTCTTTATGGACGAACGTGGCGGACGTGCCCGTGGGCGATCGCCGCGTTGTCGGTGCCGGTCTTCGCCGCGATGGCATGGGCGATGCGGGGGTTCGCGCCGACGCGGCTGCGCCTGGCGGGCGGTGCGATGGGGCTCGCGTCCGGCGCCGTCGCAGCAGTCGCGTATTCGCTGCACTGTCCCGAAATGGGCGCTCCGTTTCTCGGCGTGTGGTATCTCGCGGGCATGCTCGTTCCTGCAACCGTCGGCTGGGCGATCGGTCCGCGGCTGCTGCGCTGGTAGCCGCGCCACCCGCGCGTCATCACGGGCGAAGGGCCGCGGTCCGGGCGACGTACGCGGCGATATCCGTCTTGCGCTCGAGCCCGGCGGCGTTCATGTAGCGAACCTGCCCGAAGATCGGACGCTCGGGCCACGGCCGATCGTGGAGCCCGAACACCCAGCCGACGTTCGCGTACGAGTTCGCGTCGCGGCCGTCGATGAAGAACGTGTTGTTGAGCTTGAGCAGCGCCGAATACCCCGCCTCGGGCGTCGGCGACCACTCCAGCACCTTTTTGCCCCAGTACATCCGCATGTGGTTGTGCATGAAGCCCGTGACGAGCAGCTCGCGCATCGCTGCGTTCCAGTACGGGTCGTGCGTCTCGGCGCGCGCGAGCGCATCCTCGTCGTAGCGGTGCGGTCGCGGATCCGTGCGATGCGCATCGAGCGTACGCCGGGCCCACGGCGGCAGACACGTGTAGCGGTCGTAGTCGCGCGTCGTGTTGACGAAGTTCATCGACAGCTCGCGGCGAACGATCAGTTCCTCGAGATATGAATCCTCGTTCTCGTCCCGACGTCCCGCCGCGCGGACCGCCAGCGCGATCTCGACGGGGGATATCTGTCCGAAATGCAGGTACGGCGACATTGCCGATACCTGCGGATCGCCCGGCTTGCTGCGATCGGCGACGTAACGCGCGAGCCGCTGCCGCACGAACGAGTCGAGCTGGCGCCGTGCCTGCGAGTACCCGCCGCGAAACGCCGATACCGGCGCGACCGACCTGTCCACGCGGAGGCGCGACACCAGCGTCGCGAGCGCGGCAGGCTCCACGTCGCCTGCGAGCGCGAGTGCCCCGGCGCGCACCGACAGCCGCTCGCGCGCCAGCGGCACGATGAACGCCTCGCGCCGCTTCAGAACCTTCGGGCGCAGCGTCCGCGCCGCTATTTCATGCCTGACGGACGCGAGCTCGACCGGTACGACGACGTCGCCTTCCACCTGCACGACGCGTCGTCCGGCCTCGACCGCCACGCGCGCGCGCCACGTCTTCTGTACGCGCAGATAGCCGCGGTCGCAGACAACCGCGCACGCCCGCTGCGCGAGCGCGATCGCAACCTCGTCGGGCGATCCGAGACGGACCACGAACCGCGCGCCCCGCGCTTCGAGCGCCTGCGCCGTCTCGGCGAGACCCTCGAGCATGAACGCGTAGTGACGCGCGTTCGCCTCCGGATAGCCATCGGTGAGGCCGAAGCCGACGACGACGGGCCGGGCCAGGCGATTGGCAATCGAAACCGCCAACTCCAGCGCGGGATTGAACACCGCGCGCTGCGACTGCTGCATCCAGTAGAGCACGTAATCGCCGTCGCGCTCCGGCGCGTCGTTGAGCTCGGTGATCCGTTCGGGCTCAATGAAGGTGCGGCTCACGGGGACGCCCCCGCCCGGGCGAGCTGGCCGGCGTACAGGCCGCGAACGGTGTCCATCGTGTCGGCGTCGGCGGCCGACTTGTCGGGGCGGTAGCGCTTTACGCGCGCAAAGCGAAGCGCCAGACCGCCGGGATAGCGCCGACTCGCCTGCAGGTCATTGAACGCCACTTCGACGACGAGGTCCGGTCGCACGTGCACGACACCGCCGTCACGGCCGATTTCGCGCGCCATAAATTCGGTCGTCTGCCACGCCAGCATTGCGTCCGTCATCCCCTTGAATGTCTTGCCGAGCATCACGAAGCCGCCGGCCGCGTCGCGCGCGCCGAGATGGATGTTGGAGAGCTGCCCGCGGCGGCGCCCGTGTCCCCATTCGGCGGCCAGCACGACGAGATCGAGCGTGTGCAGGCGCTTGACCTTGAGCCACGATGGCGACCGTCGACCGGGGTCGTAGGTCGACGACAACGACTTGACCATCACGCCTTCATGCCCCGCGTGAAGCGCCTGCGCGTAGAAGCGCTCGGCTTCGCCGACGTCGTCGGTGATCAACCGCGGAATCACGAGCTGCACAGGAATGGCGCCGGCGAGCGCGTCGAAACGCTCCGACGCCGGCGCACCCAGCAGCGTTTTCGGGCCGAGGCGAAGGCAGTCGAAGAACATCACGGACAGCGGAATTTCCGACCGCATCGCCTCGACGTCGACGGTTCGACCGAACCGCCGCATCGTCTGCTGAAACGGTTGCGGCGCACCGCCGTCGAGCGCGATCGCTTCGCCATCCAGGACCAATGCATCCGTTGCCACGTCGCGCAGCAGGGCGACGATCTCGGGCACCGACGCCGTGACGTCGTTTCGCGCGCGCGTGAACACGCGAACGTCGTCACCCGACTTGTGTGCGTGAACGCGGGCGCCGTCGACCTTCCACTCCACCGACACCCGTCCGAGCGCGTGAAGTGCCGCGGCGACGTCATCGGCGGATTGCGCCAGCATCGGGGCGACGGGCCGCATCAGCTCGAGTGCGAATCCTGCCAGCCCCGCGGCGCCACCAGTGAAGAGAGCTGGCGCCACCCTTGCGATGCCGCCCGCGAGCATTGCGGCCGCGCGAACCTCTGTTGCAGGCAGCGACGCCGCCGTGGCGACAGCGTCGGTGACCAGCGATTCGAGCGCACCCTGCCTCAGTTCACCGATCAGCAGCCGTACCAGGAAATCGCGCTCGTCAGCCGCCGCCCGCGAAAACAAGTCCTCGAGGATCGCCGCACGGCGCGCTTTGGCGCCGCTGCCGGAAGCGGCGGCAAGCGTCGTGAGCATCGCGTCGACGTCGCGAAGGAGAAGCGACGCCGGCGGAGCTGCCACCGGTATCCGCGCGGCATCCGCCAGCATCGCATGGCCGGCGCCGAGCCGTCCCTGCGTCGGGGCGCCGCATAGATACGCCACGCCGATCGACAGCGCGTCTGCGTCGAGCGCGCGCAGGAAGTAGGCCAGCACGGCGATCTTCGCGTTGCGCCCTCGCTCGCCGGCGACGCGACGCGACGTCTCGACCAGCTGCGCCAGCGTCGTCATTGCGCCATTGTATGCGGCACGGCGCGGCGCGCGCCGATGCCGGCGGCGCGGACCGTCCGTACAATTGCGACGATGAGAATCGCGACGTTCAACATCAACAGCATCCGCAACCGCCTCGCGCGGCTCCTGGAATGGCTGGCGGAGACGCGGCCGGACGTCGTCTGCCTTCAGGAGCTACGGATCTACGACGAAGAGTTCCCGGTCGACGCGATCCGCGACGCGGGCTACGGCGCTCTCTGGCGCGGCCAGAAACCGCGATTCAACGGCGTTGCGATTCTCGCCCGAGGTGGCGATCCGATCGAGGTCCGGCGCGATTTGCCGGGTGACGCCGCCGACCCGCAGGCGCGCTATCTCGAGGCTGCCGTCGGCGGCGTTCTCGTCGCGTGCCTGTATGCGCCGAACGGCAATCCGCAGCCAGGGCCAAAGTTCGAGT
>JBDTNI010000216.1:0-4828 GCA_039933815.1 Betaproteobacteria bacterium | reverse complement strand
ACGACGAGCGTGTCGTCGCCGACACTCCGCACCGCGGGCAGCAACGACAGTTCGGCCATCCTCATCGACATTGCGTAGTGGTCGGTGCCGTAGCCGAATGCGCCGGCCATTCCGCAGCAACTCGATTCGATCGCCGCTACGTCGAGATCCGGAATCCAGCGCAGAACCGTCGTCACCGCATCTGCGGCGTCGAATGCCTTCTGGTGACAATGACCGTGCACGAGCGCTCGCCGTTGCGGCAGCGCGGCGAGCGGGAGTTCGAGCCGGCCCGACGCGCGCTCCCGGACGAGAAACTCCTCGATCAGCAGCGCCCGTTCGGCGAGCCGCTCTGCGGCCCCGCCGAGACCGAGCACCAGATATTCGTCGCGCAACGTCAGCAGGCACGACGGCTCGAGCCCGACGATCGCGGCGCCGCGTTCGACGTGCGGCGCAAGCGCGTCGATCACGCGCGCGGCCTCCCGGCGCGCAGCGTCGACGAGACCATTGGCGAGCAACGTTCGGCCGCAGCACAATGGACGCGTGCCGGCATTCGCGCGCGGCGCGGCGATCTCGACGCGGTACCCGGCAGCGCGCAGGACCCGCACAGCGGCTCGCGCGTTGTCGGGTTCGAAATAGTTCGTGAACGTGTCGACGAGCAGCACGACGTCGGGGTTCTCGTCGCTCGCCGGTGCGCCACCGCGCAGGAACGAATCGCTGCGCCAGCGCGGCATCGAGCGCGAAGCGGCGATTCGCGTCACGCGCTCGAGCAGCGCGGGCAGGCCCGGCGTGCGATCGCGGAGGTTCAAAAGCGACGCTGCGCGCGAAGCCCACGGCGCCCAGCGAGGCAGCCATGCGATGAGTCGGTCGCGCAGCGCGAGGCCGTGTTCGCGCTGCCACTGATGCTGGAACTCGATCTTCATCCGCGCCATGTCCACGCCGGTCGGACACTCGCGGCGGCATCCCTTGCATCCGACGCACAGGTCGAGCGCGTCGCGCACGGCGCCTGACGCCACCGATGGGCCGAACGCACCGGACAGCGCATGGCGCAGCGTGTTGGCGCGTCCGCGCGTCAGGTGGATCTCGTCGCGCGTGACGCGGTAACTCGGGCACATGGTCCCGGCGTCGAACTTGCGGCAGTGGCCGTTGTTGTTGCACATCTCGACGGCCTTCGCGAGCCCGTGCGCGGGATCTCCGCCCGTGCCCGGTGCACCGAGCGTCCCCGTGGCCGGATCGTTCTGAACGTCCCAGGCCGACCAGTCGAGCGCCGTCGGGACGCCCAGCGTCGCCCGGCCCGGTGGAAACCGGAACAGCGTCGCGTCGTCCATTCGCGTGGAACGAACGATCTTCCCGGGATTCAGGATGCGCTGCGGATCGAACAGGTCCTTGATTTCCTCGAAAGCGCGCGTGAGTCGCGGCCCGAATTGCCAGGCGACCCATTCGCTGCGCACGAGCCCGTCGCCGTGCTCGCCGGAAAACGCGCCCTTGTATTCGCGAACGAGTGTCGCGGCCTCGTCGGCGATCGCGCGCATCTTGGACGCGCCGTCGCGGCGCATGTCGAGAATCGGGCGCACGTGCAGCGTGCCGACCGACGCGTGCGCATACCATGTGCCGCGCGTGCCATGGCGCGCGAACACGTCGGTGAGGCGGTCCACGTAGTCCGCCAGGTGCTCGAGCGGCACCGCGCAATCTTCGATGAACGATACCGGCTTGCCGTCGCCGCGAAGACTCATCATGATGTTGAGGCCGGCCTTGCGCACGTCCCACAACGCCTTCTGGTCGGCGGGCAGCGCGATCTTGACGAGGCGTCCGTTGACGTCGGGCGTACCGACGAGGTCGGCGAGGCGATCGAGGCTGCGCGTCGTCGCGGCACCGTCCTCGCCGGAGAACTCGACCAAAAGCAGCGCCTGCGGAGTCCCGACGAGCGCACGCTCGATCACCGGACGAAACGCAGGATTGCCGCGCGCGAGATCGATCATGGTGCGGTCGACGAGTTCGACCGCGGACGGGCCGAGCGCCACCAGCGCCGCCGTGGACGCCATCGCGTCGTGCAGCGAGTCGAAATTGACGACGCCAAGCGACCGATGACGGGGGAGCGGCGACAGCTTGAGCGTCAGCGACCGCGTCCACGCCAGCGTGCCTTCGCTGCCGACGAGCAGATGCGCGAGGTTGACTGCGCCGTCGTCCGTGTACGGCCGCACGCTCTGCGGATGGAAGACGTCGATGTTGTAGCCACCCACGCGCCGGAGCACCTTCGGAACCTTCCGCTCGATCTCGTCGCGCTCGCGCTCGGCGATCGCGCGCAAGCCGTCGCGCAACGAACGCAGCCGCGGATTCGCAGCGTCGACCTCGCGCTCGTCGGCGAAGCGCGCTTCGGTTCCGTCGGCGAGCCGCGCATCGATCGCGGCAACGTTGTGCACCATGTTGCCGTACGCGAGCGAACGGGACCCGCACGAATTGTTGCCCGCCATGCCGCCGAGCGTGCATTGCGCGGACGTGCTGACGTCGACGGGGAACCAGAGCCCGTGCTTTCTCAGCCAGGCGTTCAACGCGTCGAGCACGATTCCCGGCTCGACTGTGACCGTCGCCGCCGCAGCGTCAAAGCCCGTGACCGCCGACAGGTGCTTGCTGTGGTCGATGACGAGGCCCTCGCCGACGGTCTGCCCACATTGCGAGCTTCCGGCTCCACGCGCGACGATCGGCACGCGTTGCTCCGCACAGACGTCGATCGCCGCGTCGACGTCGGCGTCGCAGGCGGGCACCAGCACCGCGAGCGGCTGCACCTGGTAGATCGATGCATCGGTTGCGTAACGCGCGCACGATGCGGCGTCGGTCAGCAGTTCACCACGGATCGCGCTGCGCAGGCGGGACCACGAGGGGCCGTCGCGCCGGGAAGGATGCCGGATCAACGGCTGAACGACGGGCTGGGTCACGTGGGCACGGTTTTGCGGTGTCGATGCGCGGTCGACCGCACGCCGTCGACCGCGAACTGGCGTCGATTATAGGTGGCGCCGCCATCACCGCGGTTGTGAAGCTGCGCGTACATTATGTATTGTCCCGGCTTTCCGGAGGAGATTCCCATGAATGCACATTCGTCCACGAAGCGCAGCGCACGCCTGATCGTCACGGCGTTCGGCATCGTCGCGGCGGGCGTGTTCGGCGTTTTTGCGTCGAACGCGCACGCGCAGACGGAGATCAAGCTCGGCCACGTCGGGGAGCCCGGCTCGCTGTTTCAGAAGAGCGCCGACGAGTTCGCCAAGCGGGCCAACGCCAAGCTCGGTGGCAAGGCCAAGGTCATCGTGTACGGCTCGAGCCAGCTCGGCGGCGACAAGGAGATGATCCAGAAGCTCAAGCTGGGCACGCTCGACATGGCGCTTCCGTCGACGGTGATGAGTTCGGAGGTCGACCTGCTCGGCATCTTCGAGATGCCCTATATCGTCAAGGATCGCGCCCATATGGGGCGCATCGAGAAGGAGATCTTCTGGCCGACGATCGAGCCCGCCGTCGAGAAGAAGGGGCTCAAGGTGCTGGCGATCTGGGAAAACGGCGTCCGGCACATCACCAACAACAAGCGTCCGATCAAGGTTCCCGGCGACCTGCAGGGCATCAAGCTGCGCGTTCCCGAAGGCAAGTGGCGCGTGAAGATGTTCCAGGCGTACGGCGCGAATCCGAGCCCGATGAAATTCTCGGAGCTGTTCACGGCGCTGCAGACAGGGGTGATGGACGGCGAAGAAAATCCGTTCACGCAGATCTATTCGGCGAAGCTGCAGGAGGTCCAGAAGTTCCTGTCGCTGTCGGGGCACGTGTACACGCCCGCGTACCTGACCGTGGGTTCGCGAAAATGGGAAAGCCTTCCCGCGGATGTTCGCAAGACGCTGGAGGACACCGCGAAGGACACGCAGGCCTTCGTGTACGAGACGGCGGCGCGCGACGACGACGAGCTTCTCGCCAAGCTGAAGACGGCGGGCATGCAGGTCAACGAGGTCGACAAGGATGCATTCGTCGCGGCGAGCAAGTCGATCTACGACGAGTTCGGCAAGGAAGTCGCCGGCGCGCAGGCGTTGATCGATCGCGCGACGTCGCTTCGCAAGTGACGGCACTCGCCGCACGATGACGGTGGAATCGGTGACGGTGCCCTGGCGGCAGCGCTACGGCCGCGCGCTCGAGATTCTGGTCGTCGCGCTGATGGTGATACTGGCCGTCGAGGTGATGCTCGGCGTCGTGTTTCGTGCGGCGGGGCATTCGCTGATCTGGTACGACGAGGTCGCCTCGGTGCTGCTGGCGTGGCTGACGTTCTACGGGGCCGCGCTCGCGTCGTTCAAGCGCGCGCACATCGGATGTCCGGAGCTCGTCGACGCGATGCCGTGGCGCACGCGGCGCGTGTTCAGCATCGCCGCCGAACTCGTCGTCATCGGCTTCTTCGGCCTTCTGGGCTGGGTCGGTGCGTCGGTGCTCCCGATCCTGTCGACCGATGCATTGGTGAGCCTTCCGTTCATACCGATGAGCGTCGTCCAGTCGGTGATCCCGATCTCCGCCGTGCTGGTCCTCGTCGCCGAGACGATGCACCTCGCCGATCTCGTCGGGAGCCGGCAGCCGGCTTCGGCTGCACCGGGAACCGGGGAAGCGCTGCAGTGAGAATTTCCGTCGGTGGGGGCGCCGCGCGTCGTGTGTCCGCCGGAGCGTGTCCGCGATGATCATGCTGCTGCTGTTCGTCGCCGTGCTCGCGCTCGTGGTCTTGAACGTCCCGATCGCGGTCGCGCTCGGTGTTGTCGCCATCGTGGCCATGGTGACGTCGCACGGTTGGGCAATCCTGCCGAACCTCGCCGTCGTGACGTACAACGGCGCGACGAGC
>JBDTNI010000215.1:0-4859 GCA_039933815.1 Betaproteobacteria bacterium | reverse complement strand
CGCACTTTCCGCCACGCGAGCGGGCGGCGCATGGCGAAAGCTCGAGCAACGCCGCGCTACGCGATCGAGATCACAACTGTGCGTGAATCCAGTCCGCGCCGCGCAGCGTCTCGCGGTCGCCGCCAACCGGGCCGACGACCGAGACGCCGATGGGCAACCCGTGCGGGCCGCGCGCGACCGGCACGTGGACGCAAGGGACGTGCAGCAGCGTCCAGATCCGGTTGAACAACGGATCGCCGGTGGCGTCGATGCCAGCCGGTGCCTCGCCAGCCGCGCTGGGCGCGACGAGCACGTCTGACTCGCCGAACACCTGCGGAAGCGTCGCGCGGCATTGTCGCGCCAATGACCTCGCGGCGTCGTATTGCGCGGGCGACACCGCGAGTCCGGCGTCGATCATCGCAATCATTTCGGCGCTCAATTTCTCGCGGTGCGCGAGCCGCTCGTGCGACAACGATTGGGAAACCTCGCGAACCATGATCGTGATTTGCGCGGCCGCAAGTCCCGCGAATTCACGCGGCAGCGTGACATTCCGGATGCTTGCACCCGAGGCACGCAGGCGCTTCTCGACGTCGTCGAACAGCGTGACGGTTTCCGGGAGCGCACGGTCCCACTCGTGGGTTCGGCACAGGCCGATCCGCGGCGCTTCGCGCGGCGAGCCGTGAATCGCAAGATCGGTACGCCCCGTCAGCGCAGCGGCAAAAAGCGCTACGTCCGGCACACTCCGCGCAAAGCCGCCGATCGTATCCAACGTATCGGAAATCATCTTGACGCCGACGCGGCAGATCGAACCGAACGTCGGCTTGTACCCAACTGCGCCGCAATACGCAGCCGGCCGCACGATCGAGCCCGCCGTCTGCGTACCGAAGGCGAGCGGAACCATCCAGTCCGCCACGGCGGCGGCAGAGCCCGACGACGAACCCCCCGGCGTGTGCCGCGGATCGTGCGGATTGCACGTCGGCCCGGGATGGAACGTCGCAAATTCCGTGGTGACCGTCTTGCCGACGACGATCGCGCCGGCCGCGCGCGCCAGGGCGACACTTGCAGCGTCGCTGACCGGGTTATGTCCCGCGTAGATCGGCGAGCCGTAGCTGGTCGGCATGTCGAACGTGTCGAACAGGTCCTTGACCGCGATCGGGAGCCCGTGCAGCAATCCCGATCCGGGCCGTGCATCGAGCTCACGCGCGCGCCGCATCGCCTGGTCGACGCCGAGAAACGTCCACGCGTGCACGACCGGCTCGCGCTCGCGGATGCGCTCGATGCAGTCGGCGAGCAGCGCCTGCGCGGTGATCTCCCTTGCTGCCAGTTTGCGTGCTGCCTCGGTCGCGCTCAGCCGATTGAGATTCGCCATGTCACAGAGTCCATTCGCGGATCAGTTCCGTGTAGATCGCCACCGATTGCTCGACGCGATCGACCAGGCAATATTCATCGGTCTGGTGCGCGAGTTGCGGCTCGCCCGGTCCGAGCACGCAGATCGGCACATCGCGGTACACGGCGTTGAGCACTGCGGCGTCGGTGAAATACGTCGCGCTGCGCACTTCCGGACGCTCGCCGAGCTGCCGCCCGGCCACGGCGAATACCTGCTGCATCCAGGGTTCCAGGGGATCGGTGTAAATGGCTTCGACATCGACGATCGGCACGATCTCGACCCCCTCGCCGAGCGCCTGCTGGAGCCGCATTCGAACGCGGCCGTGGTCCTGGCCGGGGATCGTGCGGATGTCGATGCCGATCGTTGCGCGATCGGGAACGGAGTTGACGTTGATGCCCCCGTGCAGTGTACCGACGTTGAGCGTTGGCCGGCCCATCAGGTGATGCGGCTCGACGGCAAAGTCGAAATCGCGCAGGATGTCGACGGCTCGAACAGCCTTGTAGATCGCGTTGTCGCCGCGCTCGGGCATCGACCCGTGTGCCGTCACGCCCGACGTGCGCGCTTCGAGCCATAGCGCACCCTTGTGCCCGACGAGCGGATAGTTCGCGGTGGGCTCACCCACCAGCAGCGCGCCGACCTTCCCCAGCAGGCTCGTGTTCTGCGCGAGGAACGCCGCGCCGCCGCAGCCGCACTCTTCGTCGGCGGTCAGCACCAGCGTCACGCCGGGCGATTCCCGCAGGCGCTCGGCCAGCGCGATCGCGGCGATGACGAATCCGGCGACCCCGCTTTTCATGTCGCTCGAACCGCGGCCATACAGTCGTCCGCCTTCGAGGCTTGCACCGAAGGCGTCCCGCTTCCACTGCGCTGCGCCCAACGGGACCGTGTCCATGTGGCCGGTGAATCCGAGCGGCGGCTTGTCCATGCTCCGGCCGATGCGGGCCACCACGCTCGTGCGCGTCGGCGCAAACGCCGCATAGTCGACCTGGAATCCCGCCGCTTGCAGCAGCGATCCCAGATAGGCGGCGCATTCCTGTTCCGCACCCGGCGGGTTGATCGTGTTGAACGAGAGCAGCTTCTGCGTGAGAGCGACTGCGTCGGGATAGTGACTCATCGGTGGCCTCGTTGGGGAAGCTTAGTGCGATGCGCGGGCGTCGCTTGCCGGAGAAGCTTCACGCAAGTGACACGCGACAAAGTGAACGGGCGAGACTTCCACGAGCGCCGGTTCCTCGCGGCGACAGCGATCGAACGCGTACGGGCAGCGCGTGTGGAAGCGGCAGCCCGCGGGCAGATCCATGGGGCTCGGTACATCGCCCGCGAGGATCAGCCGCTTGCGGCGCACCGTCGGATCCGGTACGGGCACGGCTGACAGCAGCGCTTCGGTGTACGGATGCAACGGATTGCCGAACAGCGCGCGGGTCGAGGTGAGCTCGACGATCCTGCCGAGGTACATCACCGCGACGCGATGGCTGATGTGCTCGACCACGGCCAGGTCGTGCGCGACGAACAGGTACGACAACGCGAATTCCTGCTGCAGGTCGACGAGCAGATTGATCACCTGCGCTTGCACGGAAACGTCGAGCGCCGAAACCGGCTCGTCGCAGACGATGAGCCGCGGGTTCGGTGCCAGTGCGCGCGCAATGCCGAGGCGTTGTCGCTGACCACCCGAGAATTCGTACGGATACCGGATCATTTGATCGGCACGCAATCCGACGCGCTCGAAGAGCGACCGCACACGTTCATCGATTGCGTGGGCCGACGCCGTCTCGAAATTGCGAATCGGCTCGGCGACGATGTCCGCCGCCCGCATGCGCGGGTTGAGCGAGGCGTAGGGATCCTGGAATACCGCCTGCATCTCGCGCCGATACGGTCGCATCGCGCGTCCGGCAAGGCGCTCGATCGACTGGCCCCGCCATTGGATCGCCCCCGCGGTCGGCTCGACGAGTCTCAACACGGTACGCGCGATCGTCGATTTACCGCAGCCACTTTCGCCGACCAGCCCGAGCGTTTCGCCATCGGCAATGGCGAAGCTGACGTCGTCGACCGCATGGACCTCGCCGCGCCAGCGCCCGAGAAAGCCGCTGCGCATTGCGTAATGCTTGGTCAGGTGCGAGACCGCAAGAAGCGGCGTTGAAGGGGTCTGGCGAACAGTACCGATCGGGTTCATGGTGTACGCCTCGCCGCAACCGTTTCGGGACGTTCGGTGCCATCCATCCGCTCGCCCGCTGCGCTGATGGCGGCAGCGTCGCTCGAACCGGCCGCGAGCCGTTCCGATTCCCAGCACGCCGCGAAGTGGCCGTTCGCCTTCTGTTCCAACGGCGGCGAATCCGTGCGGCAACGCGCCGTCGCGTAACCGCAACGGGGCGCAAACGCGCATCCGACGATCGGCTCGGAGAGCGAGGGTACCGTGCCGGCAATCTCGGCGAGACGCATCCGTGCACCTCGCTCGCCGTCCCGGTTCCCCGCGCCGAGCTTCGGTATCGAGTCGAGCAGCCCGCGTGTATACGGATGTCGCGGATGCGCGAACAATTCGGCCACCGGCGCTTCCTCGACCTTGCGTCCGGCATACATGACGACGACCCGCTCCGCCATTTCGGCGACCACGCCCAGATCGTGGGTGATCAGCACGATCGCGGCCCCGGTCTTCTGCTGCAGCTCGCGCATCAGGTCGAGGATCTGTGCCTGGATCGTGACGTCGAGCGCCGTGGTGGGCTCGTCGGCGATCAGCAGGCGCGGCTTCAAGGCGAGCGCCATCGCGATCATCACGCGCTGCCGCATGCCGCCCGAAAGCTGGTGCGGGTATTGCGATGCGCGACGCTCCGCCTCCGGCATCCTGACCAGGCGCAGCAGCTCGATGGTCCGCGCCGCTGCCTGGTCGCGTGACGATCCGCGATGCAGCACCAGCGCTTCGGCGATCTGATGCCCGATCGTCAGCACCGGATTGAGCGACGTCATCGGCTCCTGGAAGATCATCGAGATCGCATCGCCGCGGACCTTCCGCATCTCGGGTTCCGACAACTGCAGCAGATCGCGGCCTTCGAACAGCACGCGCCCCCGCACCGTTCGTCCCGGCGGCGAAGCGATCAGCCGCATGATCGACAGCGACGTGACGCTCTTGCCGCAACCCGACTCTCCGACGATCGCGAGCACCTCGCCGCGCCTGACGGAAAAGGAAACGCCGTCCACCGCGCGCACCACGCCATCACGGGTAAAGAAGAAGGTGGTGAGGTCATCGACCTCGAGTAGCGCAGGCGACGCGAGCTCCGACGTTTCCATCACATGCGCCGCGCGAGCCGGGGATCGAGCGCATCGCGCATGCCGTCGCCGAGCAGGTTCACCGCCAGCACCGTGAGCGACAGGCAGATGCCGGGAAACAGGATCAGGTAGCCGGCGATCTGGATCAGGCTGCGTCCCTCCGCCATGATGTTGCCCCAGCTCGGAATGTTCGGCGGCGTGCCGGCACCGATGAACGACAGGATCGCCTCGGTGATCATCG
>JBDTNI010000214.1:0-4867 GCA_039933815.1 Betaproteobacteria bacterium | reverse complement strand
GATGACGGAGATCGGCTTCTGCAAAGGCATCGAGAACTACTCCCGCCACCTGTCAGGGCGCGGACCGGGCGAGCCGCCGCCGACGCTGATCGACTATCTGCCCGCGCGCGCGCTGGTGTTCGTCGATGAAAGCCATGTGACGATTCCGCAGGTCGGCGGCATGTACAAGGGAGACCGCGCGCGCAAGGAGAATCTCGTCGATTTCGGATTTCGACTGCCATCGGCGCTCGACAACCGCCCGCTGCGATTCGACGAGTTCGAACGCCTGTTGCCGCAGACGATCTTCGTGTCGGCGACGCCAGCCGATTACGAGCACAAGCATGCCGGTCAGGTCGTCGAGCAGCTGGTGCGCCCGACGGGTCTCGTCGATCCGGTCCTTGACGTCAGGCCGGCGGCCACGCAGGTCGACGACCTGCTGTCGGAGATAAACCTTCGAATCGAACGTCGCGAGCGGGTGCTCGTCACGACGCTGACGAAACGCATGGCGGAAGACCTCACCGACTACCTCGGCGAACATGGTGTCAAGGTACGTTATCTGCATAGCGACATCGAAACGGTGGAGCGCGTCGAGATCATCCGCGACCTCAGACTGGGCGAGTTCGACGTCCTCATCGGCATCAACCTGTTGCGCGAAGGCCTTGACATCCCGGAGGTCTCGCTGGTGGCCATTCTCGACGCCGACAAGGAAGGCTTCCTGCGCGCGGAACGATCGCTCATTCAGACGATCGGGCGTGCCTCGCGCCACATCAATGGCAAGGCCATTCTGTATGCCGACCGGATGACCGACTCGATGCGGGCGGCGATCGACGAGACCGAGCGCCGGCGCGCCAGGCAGGTCACCCATAACGAGAGACTCGGGATCACGCCCAAGGGTGTCGCCAAGCGCATCCGCGACATGATCGACGGCGTGTACGACGTCGACGCGGAGCGCACGGTTCAGAAAGCTGCGCAGGTCCGCGCCCGGTATGCAGCGATGCCCGAGAAGGATCTGGAGAAGACTCTGCGGCAGGTGGAAAAGGAGATGGTCGAGGCGGCGAAGAACCTCGAGTTCGAGCGTGCCGCCGAGTTGCGCGACCGCGTGTTCAAGCTGCGCGAGGCGCTGTTCGGCGTTGCGCTGCCGGCCGACAGTTGATTGCGTCGCCGGCGTCGAGCCGGACTACCGCCGCATTCTCGCCGCTATTTCGAGGCGCCCGCGGCCTCCGCGCGCCCCTTGCGCAGCGCCACGTCGATGTCCAGATATTTCCATGAAAATCCGAACGCCGACGGCCAGTACCCCTGCAGCCATGGATAGAACAATACGTTGCCGACGCCGAACGTGTGCAGCAGCATCGGCATGTACGCCTGCGACAGATTGGACATCTTTCGCGCCAGCGCCACGCGCGCGGGACCGGCGGGCGTCTGCAGGAATTGTTCGTACGCGGCATCGTAATCCGCGTTGCGGAACTGCGACGGGTTGGTCTCCCGCGTCGAGCGACTCCACAGCGTTTGCAGGATCTGGTAGCCCGAAGGCTCGAGCGAGCGATAGCCGAGGTTGAACATCGGCAGCTTGCCGCTGCGGCTCAGATTGAGCAGCTCAGCGAATGTCTGCTGCTGGACCTGCATGCGGACGCCGATGGCATCCATGTTCTTCTTCCATAGTGTGTCGGCCTCGCGATACCACGACTCGGGCAGCGTGCCTCGCACGACGACGAGTGGCTTGCCATCCGGCATCTCGCGGTATCCGTCGCCGTCGCGATCCTTGAACCCGAACCGGTCGAGCAGCGCTCGTGCCCCGCCCGGGTCGTAGAGCGACTTGGGCGGCAGCGAGGGGTCGTAGCCGCTGACACCCGGCGGCAGCAACTGGTTCGCGGGGAGCGCATTCCCGGCGAACAGCACGCGGATCAGTTCGTCGATGTCGAAGCCCATCCCGATCGCGCGACGCAGCGCAATCTGTTGCGTCGAGTACCCGCCGACGGTCGGATCCTCGAGGTTGAAATACGTAAAGGTTACGCTGGGTGAGCCGAACTTGAGGTGCCGCACGCCGCGCCTGGCGAGATCCGGGCGCAGCTTGCCGTTTTCCATAACGCGCTTCGTGTCGTCGCCGCCGAGCGCAATGAAATCGAGATCGCCTTGCGCGAACGCGAGAATCTCCGGCTGGGATTCCTCGATGATGCTGAGCTCGATCCGGCCGATCCGAGGCAGCGTCTTGCCGCGCATGTTGCGTACGAGTTCCTGCTGCGGCGCATCCGCATTCTCCGGGAAATACACGGCGCGATAGTCGGGATTCGCCTCGAGCACGATCCGCGAGGCGCGACGCCATTCCTTCAGCCGATACGGACCGGTGCCGACAGGCCGGCTCATCACATCGTTGCCGGCGGCTTCGACGGCTTCGCGCGCGACGGCCATCGCCGGAAGGCCCGCCAGGCGTTCGAGCAGCGTGTAGTTCGGCTGGGCGAGGCGCATGACCAACGTGTACCGGTCCGTCGCCGCCAGTCCGTCGATTCTGGCGTCGTAGTCGAACTTCGCGCCGGGGCGGCTTGCCGCATCGACGACAGGTCGCGCACCCACGATGAGGTCGGTCAATGCGGCATCCCCGCCGTTACGCAGATTGGGATCGAGCGAACGCTTGATCGAGTACACGTAGTCGGCGGCGACGAGTTCGCGCTGCGTTCCCTTGAAAACAGGGTCGTCGGCGAAGCGGATACCTTTCTTCAAGCGCATCGTCCATGTCCTGCCGCCATCGGTGATGGCCGGCAGCGCTTCGGCCGTGTTGGGGATGACACGCGATCCGGTCGACAGGTATTCGAACTCGTAGAGGCCTTCGAAGATCGCGCTCGTCACGCGCGTGGAGTAGAGGTCCGTGCCCTGCTGCGGATCGAGACTCGTCACGTCGTTGGTGGCGAGCCGCAGGATTTTGGATATGTCTGCCGCGAATGCGCCGTCCGCGGGCAACGTTGCCGAGACCACGGCGACCGAAAAGGCGGCGATGGCGACGAGCGGTCGTCTTGTCATGAGTTTCTCCAATCGATGCTGGCGCGGCCCCAGCGCATCCTATACTCGCGCTCTGGCTCGCAATCGTGCCTTTCCGCCTAACGCGCGTACGGTTCGGGCAATCATCGCACGGCGGCCTGCAGACAGGCTTCAACAGGCGGAGATCGCGACATGATGCTCGATAACAGCGTGGCGCTCGTGACCGGTGCGGGCAGTGGCATTGGCAGGGCGATTGCGGCCAGGTTCGCGCGAGCGGGCGCCCGCGTCGTGATCGCCGATCTGTCGCAGGCCGCCGCGTCGACGGTGGCGCGCGAAATCGGCGGCAGCGGCCGCGCGCTGGCCGTCGGGATGGATGTCGCCGACGAGCAGCAGGTGAATGCGGGCGTAGAGCAGGCCGTAGCCCATTTCGGGGGCGTCGACATCCTCGTGAGCAATGCCGGCATCCAGATCGTCCACCCGCTGGAGGAGTTCAGTTTCGCAGAGTGGAAGAAGATGCTCGCGATTCATCTCGACGGCGCCTTCCTGACCACGCGCGCGTGTCTGCCGCACATGTACAAGGCGAGGCGGGGGAGCCTCATCTACATGGGCTCGGTGCATGCGAAGCTGGCGTCGGTGCTCAAGGCCCCGTACGTGACCGCCAAGCACGGGCTGATCGGTCTTGCGCGGACGATGGCGAAGGAAGGCGCGGCACACGGCGTTCGAGCCAACGTCATTTGTCCCGGCTTTGTCCGCACGCCGCTGGTCGAGAAGCAGATTCCGGAGCAGGCGAAAACGCTGGGCATCTCGGAAGACGATGTCGTCAGGAACGTGATGCTCAAGGATACGGTGGACGGCGAGTTCACGACGCTCGAGGACGTTGCCGAGGTCGCGCTGATCTTTGCGGCGTTTCCGACCAACGCGCTGACAGGTCAGTCGCTGGTCGTCAGTCATGGCTGGTTCATGGAGTAACCGGCGCGGCCAGCGCTCGATGCGGCGCCGCTCCTCACCGCCTGGCGGGCCTGGCCCGGCATCGCCGGCTCCGCGACCGTTTGCAATCGTGTGCCACGCTGGAGGATAACGACGAATGAACAAGCCGATGGACTTCACACCGGTCAACGCCGGGCGCTACGACACCCATGACGTCCGCAACCAGGCGGCGGCGGCGAGCGGGTTCGACGCGTTCACCGGCGACGTCGTACTGAAGGCGGCCCTGCTTCGCGAGGCTCCGTGGGCCGTCTCGCGATGCGCCGCGGTGGGTGCGCTCGTCGGCGACCCCGACGTTCAGGAAGCCGCGAGGCTCGCGAACCGGCATACGCCCGAGCTGCGGACGCACGATCGTTTCGTTCATCGCATCGACTGGGTCGACTTTCATCCCGCGTGGCACCAGCTGATGACGCTCGCGTACCGGCACGGCGCGACCCGGCTCGACTTCGCCGTCGGTTCGGCGGAACTTATGCGCCAGGCGCTCACGCTGGCGCTCATTCACACGACGACGCGGCGTGGTCTCGGCGCGCCGTTGTGCGAACAACCGATGATGGCAGGCGTGCTCGCCGACCTCGCGCCCGAAGTCGAGGCGGCGACGCTGCTTGCTCTGCGTGTACCAAAGGCGACTGATCACCTCGACGATGACGACGGTGAGCGTGCGTTCGCGCGAATCGCGACGCCCATCGCCAAGTATTCAACTGCTCGCGGTGCAGGGGACCGAGCTGATTCGGCACGCGCCTGCCGAAGTGGCCGACGCGTTTGTGGAAACGCGGCTCGGACAAGCGGGCGATCGCGCGGGTGCGCTGTTCGGCGGGTTCGGGAATTCGTTCACGAAGGCGCGCGCGGATCGGATCGTCGAACGCGCGCAAGTGCGGTGCGGCTAGTGTCCTGTCCCGTAAATTCGCTCGATAGTTCGCGGCGAAATCGGCCGCCA
>JBDTNI010000213.1:0-4876 GCA_039933815.1 Betaproteobacteria bacterium | reverse complement strand
TCCTCGTCGCCGCGCTCGATGCGCAGCGAGGCGCGCACGGAGCGCCGCTGACGATCGTCAGTTGCGACAACCTGCCGCAGAACGGTGCGCTGCTGCGGGGCCTCGTCATCGCATTCGCGAGCCTCCGCGCGCCGGAACTCGCGGGCTGGATCGATGCCGGGATCGCGTTTCCGTCCACCATGGTCGACCGCATCGTGCCGGCCACGACGGCCGACGATGTCGAAGGCAACGACGCGGCGCTCGGCGTGCGCGACGAGGCGCCGGTAGTGCACGAACCGTTCTCGCAATGGGTGATCGAGGACCGCTTCGCCGCGGAACGGCCCGCGTGGGACGCAGCGGGCGCCACGCTCGTCCACGACGTCGACGCGTTCGAGTCGATGAAGCTGCGCCTGCTCAACGCGAGCCATTCGGCGTTCGCCTATCTTGGCTTCCTCGCGGGACACGAGTTCATTTACCAGGTGGCGCAGCAGCCGCCCTTCGTGGCGTGGATGCGGCGTTTCATGACCGACGAGGTGACGCCGTCTCTCGTGCGTCCGCCGGGCGTCGACCTGCCCGCGTACTGTGACGCGCTGGTCGTGCGGTTCGCCAACCCGGCGCTGCCGCACCGAACGCAGCAGATCGCGATGGACGGCTCGCAGAAACTTCCGCAGCGCGTGCTGGCAACGGTTCGCGACAACCTCGCAGCGAACCGGCCGGTGGATCTGGCGGCGCTCGCAGTCGCCGGATGGATGCGCTACGTTTACGGCGAGGACGAGCACGGCGCGACGATTGCGGTTTCCGATCCGATGGCGCGCGATTTCGCGATGCTGGCCGCCCGCCATCGCGGCGATCCCGCGGCGTTTGCACGAGGACTGCTGGCGCTCCGCACGGTATTCGACGACGACCTCGGCAACGAACCGCGCTTCTCGGCGCCGGTAGTGCGCTGGCTCACCGCCCTGTTCGCCGATGGCGCGCGGAAGACGGTCGAGCGCGCGGCGCTCGGCGCGCGTGGCGGCTGACGGACGCCGCCGAATCGGGTCACCCTTCCCGTCCGATCTCATGAATACGAGCGCATGAAGAACCTCGAGTTGCACCCCGACCGGCTGTTTCCCGCTGACCGGTCCACGCGCCGCCTGACCCGCGATCTGTATGGCACCGTCTGCAACCTGCCGATCGTCAGCCCCCACGGCCACACCGATCCGCAATGGTTCGCCGACAACGCGCCGTTTCCCGATCCCTCCGCGCTGTTCATCGTTCCCGACCATTACGTGTTCCGCATGCTGTACAGCCAGGGAGTGTCGCTGGACGCGCTCGGCGTGCCTCGTACCCGCAACCAGGGCACGGGGTCTCCGGGTACCTACGACCCGCGGGCCATCTGGCACCTGTTTGCGCAGCACTACCCGCTGTTCAGGGGGACGCCGACGCGCCTGTGGCTCGATCACGCGTTTCACACGGTGTTCGGCATCGACGAGCGGCTCACGCCGGAAAGCGCCGATCGTTGCTTCGACCGGATTGCCGCGTGTCTTGCCGAGGATGCGTATCGGCCGCGCGCGCTGTTCGAGCGTTTCAACATCGAGGTCATCGCCACGACCGAATCGCCGCTCGACCCGTTGCGCCACCACGTGGCGATTCGCGCGAGCGGCTGGCGCGGGCGTGTCGTCACCGCGTACCGGCCCGACCCCGTCGTCGATCCGCAATTCGAGGGCTTCACGGACAACGTCGCGCGCTTCGGCGAATTGACGGGCGAGGATACGTCGCAGTGGCGTGGCTACCTCGCCGCGCATCGGGCACGCCGCGTCTACTTCAAGGCCGCCGGCGCGACGTCGACCGACCACGGACATCCGACCGCGCGGACGCTCGATCTCGATCCGGCGGAGTGCCAGCGGCTGCTGGACCGCGCGCTGCAGCGCGTGATCAGCGACGACGAGGCGGAGACGTTCCGAGCGCAGATGCTGACGGAGATGGCGCGCATGAGCATCGACGACGGACTCGTCATGCAGATTCATCCTGGCAGCGTGCGCAATCACAACCCCGCGGTGTTCGGCCAGTTCGGTCGCGACAAGGGTGCCGACATTCCGATGCGCACGGACTACGTGCACGCGCTGAAGCCGCTGCTCGACGCCGTGGGCAACGAGCGCGATTTGACGATCATCCTCTTCACGCTCGACGAGACGTCCTACGCCCGCGAACTCGCACCGCTGGCCGGCCACTACCCCGCGCTCAGGCTCGGACCGCCGTGGTGGTTCCACGACAGCTTCCAGGGCATGCTGCGCTTCCTCGAGCAGGCGATCGAGACGGCGGGATTCGCGAACACGGTCGGCTTCAACGACGACACGCGCGCATTCATGTCGATTCCGGCACGGCACGACGTGTGGCGCCGTGTCGCGTGCCGCTTTCTCGCGACCGCGTGCGTCGAGCACCGGTTGCACGAGGACGAGGCGTTTGCGCTCGCCCCCGAACTCGCCTACAACCTGGCGAAAGCCGCCTACCGGCTGTGACGCGGACGCGCGGCCCGGCCGCGAGCGGTGCCGCTAGTCGCGCCGCCGCGAGTCGAGCCACGGCGTGACGGCCCGTCGTTGATCGAGAACGCGCGCATGTGGGCGCCAAATCGGCCGTTTGCACAGGGCGACGCAGTTCGACCGTGAACGGGCGGCGAAGGCGTCGAAAAGCGGGCGCGCGACCGCGGGTGCCGCCGCCCGCCGTATGTCATGGCGTGCGAATGATCTTGCGCTCGACGTTCACGAGCTGCCCGGCTTCGAACGTAAGCGTCGTCATCGTCGAAGGATCCTCCGATGCGGGAAGGTACGTCCAGCGGGTGCGCCCGCGCCCGCCGCCGACGGCGTGATCAGGGCGACCGACACGCGCGATCACCTCGCCCTCGCCGATGCCGGGCCTCAGGAACTTCCGCTCGGCGGGGTTTCCGCCGCGTGCGTTGGCGGCCGGTGAGGCGCGGGGCGCACCGGGCTCGCGTGACGATGACGTTACCGAGGACCGGCGCGTCGCCGTGCGGCGGGTCCGTTCGCTCGGACGCGCCACCGGCGCAGCGTCGGGCACCTGCCGGAACGGAATGACGGACACGGCGGCGGGCTGCCGGTCGAAGTCGCGCAGCGCCCGGCCGGGCTCGCAGGGCGCGTCCTGATACATCGGCGTTGCGTCGTGCTGCGCGCACTTGTAGACACCGGCGGCCGCCGTTGCACCGAAGCCTGCCAATCCGGCTGCCGCCAACACGCTCGCCAGCATCGCTTCAGCACCGAATCGTCGAAGGTCGGCGGCCATGATGGCGTTACGATAGTGCTTTCTCCACCGCTCCGCCTTCAGACGTTCGATGGAAATCCGCGACAAGCTCGCCGCACGCGTTGCCGATATCGAGCCGTTCCACGTGATGGAAGTGCAGACGGCGGCGCGGGCGCTCGAGGCCGCCGGGCGCGACGTCGTGCACATGGAAATCGGCGAACCGGACTTCCCGACGCCGCAACCGGTGCTCGAGGCTGCACAGCGCGCGATCGCCCGCGGCGACATCTACTACACGTCAGCGCTCGGACTCCCCGCGCTGCGCGAGGCTGTCGCGCGGCACTACGGCGAGCGCTTCGGCGCCGACGTGGACCCGGCGCGCGTGATCATCACGGCCGGTTCGTCGGCTGCGCTGCTGCTCGTCATGGCACTGACCGTCGATCGCGACGAGCGCGTTCTTCTCGCCGATCCCGGGTATCCGTGCAACCGGACATTCATCCGTGTAGTCGAGGGCGACCCCGTGCGCATCCCGGTGGGCCCCGAGACCGGGTACCAGCTGACGGCCGACCTTGTCCTGCGCCACTGGACACCGACGACCCGTGGCGTGCTGATCGCGTCGCCGGCCAATCCGACGGGTACGGCGGTCGCGCGCGACGAGATGCGCCGGATCGGCGCGACGGTTGCGGCGCTCGGCGGTCGACTGATCGTCGACGAAATCTATCTCGGGCTCACGTATGGTGACGTGGCTCGGACCGTGCTCGCCGACCTCGACGACGTGTTCGTGGTCTCGAGTTTCTCGAAGTATTTCAACATGACGGGCTGGCGGCTCGGCTGGATCGTTGCGCCAGGGCGTCACGTACGCGATCTGGAGAAGCTCGCGCAGAATCTCTACATTTCGCCGGCGACGCCGTCACAGCGCGCCGCGCTTGGTTGTTTTGAACCTGCGACGCTCGAAATCGTCGAACAACGGCGGCGAGTTTTCGAACGTCGCCGGGATCTACTCGTGCCGGCCCTGCGGGCGATTGGATTCGACGTACCCGTCATGCCGTCGGGCGGATTCTTTGTCTACGCCGATTGCTCGCGTTTCACGCGCGACAGCGAAGCGTTCTGCCGCGATGTGCTCCACGGTGCCGGTGTGGCGTTCACGCCGGGCATCGATTTCGGCACCCACCGCGCGCGAGAGCACGTGCGGTTTGCGTATACGGTGGACGACGCGCGGATCCACGAAGGCCTGAACCGGTTGCAACGATTTCTTCGCTGATGCGAGCTACCAGATGCTTTTCTCGGACGCGGCGCGGTCCGCTCGCCGCCGTAGTTGCGGTCGCCGCGCTGGGCCTCGTGTCCTGTTCGGCGTTCGACGCCGTCGATTACTACTGGCAGGGTGCGTCGGGCCAGTGGGACCTCATCTCGCGGTCGCAACCGATCCCGGAAGTGATCGGCAGGAGCGACGCCGCACTCGCGCAGCGGTTGGAGCGCATTCGCGAGATTCGCGACTTCGCGAGCCGCGAGCTCGGCTTGCCCGACAACGGCAGCTACACGCGCTACACGGACCTCGGGCGCCCCTTCGTCACCTGGAACGTCTTTGCGACGCCGGAACTTTCGATGCAGCCGCGCCAGTGGTGCTTCCCGATCGCAGGCTGCGTCAACTACCGCGGCTACTTCCTGG
>JBDTNI010000212.1:0-4883 GCA_039933815.1 Betaproteobacteria bacterium | reverse complement strand
GCCCCGACCGGTCGAATGCGTAGCGGCGCGCGAGCTTCAGCGCCGCCTCGTTGGCCTCGGCACCCGAATTGCAGAAGAACACGCGTTCGGCGAACGTCGCGTCGGTCAGCCGCTGGGCAAGTCGCAGCGCCGGCTCGTTGGTGAACCAGTTCGACACGTGCCAGAGCGTGCGCGCCTGCGCCTCCAGCGCCTTCACCACGGCCGGGTGGCAATGCCCGAGCGACGTGACCGCGATGCCGCTCGCGAAATCGATGTACATACGGCCGCCCTGATCCCAGACGCGCGAGCCTTCGCCGCGCACCGGAATGAACGGCGCCGGCGCGAAGCACGGCACCATCAGCCGGTCGAAATCGGCGCGGCCGACGGGCCTCAGCGCCGCAGAGCCGGCGGCCACGGCTTCGCGTCGCGCCGTTGCCGCAACGACCGCTTGCGCGGCGGAAGAGATTGACATGACGTGTTCCGGTGGCTGCGATCAGCCCGCCGCCGCGACGACCTGCATCTCGACACGGTAAGCGGGGCTTGCGAGCCGCGCTTCGACGGTCGCGCGCGCCGGCGTTTCGCCGGACGGCACCCATGCGTCCCACACGGCGTTCATCGCCGCGTAATCCTGCATGTCGGCGAGATAGATCGTTGTCGACAGGATTCGCGTCTTGTCCGACGACGCTTCGTCGAGCAGGCGGTCGATCTGACGCAGCACTGACCGCACCTGCTCGGTGATGTCGGCCTTCGGATCCTCGGCGACCTGGCCCGCGAGGTAGACGAGTCGTCCGCCGGGCGGCGGCGCATAGATGACGAGATCGGAAAGTCGCTTGCCGACATTGCGGCGCTCGATGGTCATGATGCTATCCTGAGTCGCGGTGATTTCGACCCGCAAGTGTAGTCGAAAATGTCCCCCCGACCCGCCCTTTCAGCCGCAGCGTGCCTGATGGCTGCCGCCGTCCTCCTCGGCGCGTTCGGCGCGCATGCGCTGAAGGCGCGGCTGTCGCCCGATGCGCTGTCGATATGGCAAACGGCCGTCGATTATCACGCGTGGCACGCGCTCGGATTGTTCGGCGTCGGCGTGCTGATGGCGCTCGACGTTCGCGCGCGTTTCCTGGGCGTCGCGGCGTGGCTGTTCGGCGCCGGCATCGTGCTTTTCTGCGGCAGCCTCTACGCGCTCGCGCTCGGTGCGCCGAGCGGCGTCGGCGTCGTGACCCCGTTCGGCGGCGTGGCTTTCATCGCGGGTTGGCTGGCGCTTGCCGTCGGTGTGCGCGGCGTGGCGGCGCGGCCCTCGCGCGACGACGATGTCAGTCGACGTGCGCGCCGCTCGCCTTGACGACCTTCTGCCACTTCGCCGTCTCGTCGCCGATGTGCTTTACGAACGCGCCGGGCGAACCGCCGGCCGCGAGGGCGCCCTGACCGGCAAGCCTGTCCCTGGCCTCCGGTGTCGCGAGCCAGCTCGCCACCGCGGCGTTGATCTTGGTGACGATGTCGTGCGGCGTGCCGGCAGGGGCGAGTACGCCGAACCACGACGACGCTTCGAATCCTGGAAGACCGGACTCGGCAAGCGTCGGCAGGTCGGGCAATGCCGCGGCGCGCGTTCCGCTCGTGACGGCGAGCGCACGCAGCTTGCCGGCCTTGATGAACGCCAGCGACGACGGCAGGTTGTCGAACATCAGCTGCACCTGCCCGCCGACGAGGTCGGTCAGCGCGGGCGCGCTGCCCTTGTACGGAACATGCGTCATCTCCACGCCGGTCATCGTGCGAAACAGTTCGCCGGACAGGTGGATCGACGTGCCGTTGCCGGAAGACGCGAAGTTCAGCGCGCCCGGATGGGCCTTTCCGTACGCGATCAGTTCCTGCACCGACTTTACCGGCAGCGACGGGTTGACGACCAGCACGTTGGGAACGCCCGCGACGAGTATCACGGGCGCAAAATCCTTGACGTGGTCGTACGGCATCCTGGCGTAGAGACTCGGATTGATCGCGTGCGTGCCGACGGTGCCCATCAGCAGCGTGTAGCCGTCGGGCACCGATTTGGCGACGAGTTCCGAGCCGATGTTGCCGCCGGCGCCCGGACGGTTGTCGACGATCACCTGCTGGCCCCACGTTTCCGACAGCTTCTGGGCGACGGCGCGCGCGAGGATGTCGGTGGTGCCGCCCGCCGGAAACGGCACGACGAGCCGCACGGGCTTGGTTGGATAGGCGGCCTGTGCGGCAGCGGGGACGGCGGTGACGGTTGCGGCCACCGCGACGACCGCGGCGACCATCCATTGATGCAGCCAATGCTTCATCGATCCTCCTCGTGCGTGCGTGCGTGCGCTCGCGTCCGCGGATGCCGGCGCGCAGCGATTTCGTTGCGGTGCGTCGTCAGTCGATCTTCGCGCCGGATGCCTCGATGACGCGCGCATAGCGCGCGAGCTCGGCGGCGATGAACGTCGCGAATTCCGCTGGCGAATCGGGTGCGGCCTCGGCGCCTTGCGCCAGCAGTCGCTCGCGCATGTCCGGCGACTTCAGGATGCGCGTGACGTCGGCGTTCCACTTTGCGATCACGTCGGGCGGCGTGCCCGCCGGTGCCATCAACCCGAACCACGTCGAGATGTCGAAGCCCGGCACGCCGGCTTCGGCCATCGTCGGCAGTTCGGGTACCAGCGGCGATCGCCTGGCCGTCGTCACGGCCAGCGCCTTCAGCTTGCCTGCCTTGACCTGGGCCATCGCGTTGGCGAGGTTGTCGAACATCAGCTGCGTGTCGCCGGCGAGAAGCGCCTGCATCGCCGGCGCGGCGCCCTTGTACGGCACGTGGACCATGTCGATGCCCGCGTCGACCTTCAGCAGTTCGCCGGCCAGATGACCCGCGCTGCCCGTGCTGCCCGACCCGAACGAAAGCTTGCCGGGGTTGGCCTTCGCGTAGGCAATCAGCTCCTTCACCGAGTTGACCGGCAGCGACGGGATGACGACGAGCACGTTGGGCGTGACCGCGACGAGCGTGATCGGTGCGAAATCCTTCTGCGCGTCGTAGGGCATTTTCGCGTACAGGCTCGGATTCACCGCATGCGTGGACAGCGCGCCCATGACCACCGTGTAGCCGTCGGGCGGCGACTTCGCGACCAGGTCGGCACCGATGTTGCCGCCGGCGCCGGGCTTGTTTTCCACGACGACGTTCTGGCCCCACGCCTCGCTCAGTTTTTGCGCGATCGTGCGTCCGGTCGCATCCAGCGGGCCTCCGGCCGGAAACGGCACGACAAGTTTGGCCGGATGGGCAGGAAAGGTCTGCGCGACCGCAGGCGCAACGGCCGAGGCGAGACCGGCGACGGCCGCGCAGAGCGCGAGGGCGTATCCGCGAGCCTCCGAAAAGCGCCGACCTGCCGTCGCTGAAACATCTCGTTTCAACATGGATAACGGTCGAAAATGAACGGAGCGGGCAGTGTAGCAGTCCATTGCGGGCGGTTGCGTATGCTACAGCGCGGTTTGCGAGGGGGCGGCGCGCCAGCGCATAATCGTTCGATTGCCTTCCTCGATTGTCGGAGCTCGCTTGCGAACCCCGCGCATCGGACACGCTCCAAGACACGACGACGTCCGCGCGGACGCGAGTTGAGTTGAATTGCCCTCGATGAAAAAATCCGCAACGATTGCGACGGCGGCACTGTGCGCGCTTGCGGCGGCCGGCGCCGGCTTCTGGTTCGGCACGCAGCGAACGGCGGCGGCGCCGGATGCGCCGCAACAGGCAAAGGCCGCGACGAAGGGGGGTGCCCCCGCCGGCGCGGCGGTGACGGTGGAGGCCGCGAAGGTGGCCCGGCAATCGTTGCCGCAGACGATTACCGCCGTGGGCAGCCTGCGCTCCGACGAATCGGTGACGCTGCGCCCCGAAGTCGCGGGTCGCGTGAACGCCATCCTGTTCAAGGAGGGGCAGAACGTCCGCAAGGGAATGACGCTCGTGCGTCTCGACCCCGCGATCAACCAGGCCGAGGTGCAGCAGGCCCGCGCGAACCTGAAGCTTGCGAAGAGCAAGTACGATCGCGCGGTCGAGCTGTCACAGCGTAATTTCATCTCGGGGCAGGCAAAGGACGAGGCTGAAAACAATTTTCGCGTTGCGGAGGCCGCCGTCGCGCTCGTCGAGGCGCGGCTCGCGAAGACCGAGATCAAGGCGCCGTTTTCCGGCGTCATCGGGCTGCGTGTCGTGTCGGTCGGCGATTACGTGAAGGAAGGCGCCGACATGGTCAACCTCGAGTCGATCGACCCGCTGAAGGTCGACTTCCGCGTACCGGAGACGGCGATGCGGCAGGTGCAGCCAGAGCAGACGCTGACCGTAACGCTCGACGCGCTCCCCGGCCGCACGTTCGACGGCAGGGTGCTGGCCATGAATCCGCTGGTCGATGCCGCGGGCCGCTCGGTCGTCATCCGCGCCGTCGTCCGCAACGCCGACACGTCGTTGCGCCCCGGCATGTTCACGCGCGTCACCCTGATCACGAAGGACGCGAAGGACGCGCTGGTGGTCCCCGAGCAGGCGATCGTTCCGCAAGGCGACGAGCAGTTCGTCTTCAAAATCGTCGACGGCAAGGCCTCACGCGTGAAGGTCGACATCGGTCAACGCCGCGACGGCAAGGTCGAGGTGCTGAAAGGGCTCGGTGCCGACGACATGGTCGTGACCGCGGGCCAGCTCAAGCTTCGCGAAGGGACGGCCGTCACCGTCACCAACGCGCCGGGACAAGGTTCCGCCGTCGCGCCCGCCGCCCGCAACGACGCCGGTCGCGCGGTCGCCACGCGCTCCTGACGCAACGCGATGCTGCTTCCCGAAATCTGCATCCGGCGTCCCGTCTTCGCGACGGTGCTGTCGCTGATCATCCTGCTGATCGGCCTCATCTCGTACACGCGGCTGTCGGTGCGCGAGTACCCGCGGATCGACG
>JBDTNI010000211.1:0-4891 GCA_039933815.1 Betaproteobacteria bacterium | reverse complement strand
CACCGCGACCGCCACCGCACCGATACCGCCGACCACCGACGTCGCACCGATCAGGAACCGGCGCTTATCCTTGTTCACCATCGCTTCCGTTCCCATCCCCGCCTTTCGCCGCCGTCGTAGCCCGCGTTGCAAAACCTTCGAATTATACGGGATTACGCGATGGCTTTTGAAGCGCTCGCTCAAAACGCCGCTGTATTTCTGCGCATAAACAGTGGGTTGGCGGGGAGTCCAAGCAGCCCGGGCCGATCACGCACGACCCGCGGATGGCCGAAAGGCGCCGACTATAATGGCCGATTCGATCGACGCCGACCGCCGTGCTCAAAACGTTCTGGTTACTCTTTGCACAGGCCTGCACGCTCTGCGTGGCGGTGCTGTTCGTCATCGCCACGCTGCGGCCTGACCTTTTGCCGCGCATGTCGGGCACGGCGAGCAACGTCGTGCTGCTGCGCGAAGCCGCCGCGCCGGCGCCCACCGCCGCCGCGACCGTCCCGGACTCGTACGCTGACGCCGCGCGCAAAGCGATGCCCGCGGTAGTCAACATCTACTCCAGCAAGGCGACGCACGCGCGTAATCCGGTACTCGACGACTCGATCCTTCGTCGCTATTTCCCCGAACTCGCCGAGCGGACGCCCGCGCGCCGCTCGACGAGCCTCGGCTCGGGGGTCATCGTCGCGCCGGAGGGCTACGTACTCACCAACCATCACGTCATCGAAAGTGCCGACGACATCGAACTCGTGCTGTCGGACGGGCGCGAACTGCCGGCGCGGGTAAAGGGCGTCGATCCCGAATCCGACCTCGCGGTACTGAAGGTCGACGGCGACAACCTGCCGACGATCACGTTCGGCAGCGTCGACCATCTGCAGGTGGGCGACGTGGTGCTCGCGATCGGCAACCCGTTCGGATTCGGCAACACCGTCACGCACGGCATCGTCAGCGCGCTCGGCCGCAATCACCTCGGCATCAACCGGTTCGAGGATTTCATCCAGACGGATGCCGCGATCAACCCGGGGAATTCCGGCGGCGCGCTCGTCGACACGTCGGGCAACCTGATCGGCATCAACAGCACGATCTTCTCCCAGTCGGGCGGCTCGATGGGCATCGGCTTTGCGATTCCCGTCTCGCTCGCGCGAACCGTGCTCGCGCAGATCATCAAGGACGGCGCCGTGACGCGCGGCTGGCTGGGTGTCGAGCCCCAGGCGATCACGCGCGAATCGGCGCAGGCGCTCGCGCTGGCGCGGACCGACGGCGTCATCATTCGCGCACTGCAACGCGACGGACCCGCGGATCGCGCGGGCCTGCAGGTGAAGGACGTGGTCGTCGAGATCGGCGGCAAGCCGACGCCGGATGTCCCCCAACTGCTGGCCCGGATCGCCGAGCTTTCTCCCGGCTCCAGCGCACGCATCAAGGTGGTCCGCAGCGGCAGACCGATCGACGTCGACGTCGTCGTCGCGAAGCGGCCGCGCATCGAAACGCCGTAGGCGGAAGGAAGCCGCTCAGTTCACCGGCTCTGAGGCCTCTTCCGCACCCTCTGCGGCGGGCACCGTGACGAATCTCGCCAGCTGCAGGCCGAGCTCGTAGAGCAGCCACAACGGCAGCGCCAGCATGCACTGCGAGATCACGTCGGGCGGCGTGAAGATCGCACCCATCACGAACGCACCGACAATGACGTACGGGCGTATCGACTTCAGCTTGTCCAGAGACACGACGCGCATCCGGACGAGCACGACCACGACGACGGGCGTCTCGAACGTCAGCCCGAATGCAATGAACATCGTCAGGACGAACGACAGGTACTTGTCGATGTCCGTCATCATCTGGACGCCGACCGGCGCGTATCCGGCGAAAAACCCGAACGCGATCGGGAACACGAAGAAGTACGCGAACGACATCCCCAGCAGGAAGAAGAGGAAGCTCGACACGAGCACCGGCACGACGAGGCGCTTCTCGTGGTGGTAGAGGCCGGGCGCCACGAACGCCCACGCCTGAAACAGCACGTAGGGCAGCGCGACGAGGAACGCCGCCATCAGCGTGACCTTGAGCGGGACGAGGAACGTTCCCGTCACGTCGGTGGCGATCATCGTCGAGCCCGACGGCAGCACGCGCAGCAATGGCTGTGCGAGCAAGGCGTAGATGTCCTTCGCGAACGGGAACAGCACGAGCACGACGAGCACCACGGCAATGATCGCGCGCATCAACCGCGTTCGCAGCTCGATCAGGTGCGACATGAACGATTCCTGCGCGTCGGGCGTCTCGCTCATCGCGCGGGCCGTTTCGCACACGGGCACTCGAACCGCGCGCCGATGGCGGCGGCGGAACCGCGAACAGGGAAGCTCGCGT
Source organism: Betaproteobacteria bacterium (assembly GCA_039933815.1). Lineage (GTDB taxonomy): Bacteria > Pseudomonadota > Gammaproteobacteria > Burkholderiales > Casimicrobiaceae > VBCG01. The sequence goes on along the minus strand of JBDTNI010000211.1, from coordinate 2,554 downwards.
TCAAATCTTGTCGAACCCCGGCAACGCTGACTGCCGGTCGCTGCGGGCGACGTCCGCCGGGATTTCGGGCGTCGAAGGGGCCGCCGTCCCCGTCGATGGCGCGGAGTCGGTCGCAACGCCCGCGGTCGCGTCGCTCAAGTCGCGCTCGACCTGCGCGACGCCCGATTTCAAGTCCTGCGCGGCACTCGCGACCGTCTTCTCGAGGTCCCGCGCCGCGCCCTGCATCTCGCGTTGCAGCTTGCGCAATTCGTCGAGTTCCATCTCGCGGCTGATGTCGGCCTTGACGTCGCTGACATAACGCTGGAGCCGCCCGAACAGCAGACCCAGCGTGCGCGCCGTCTTCGGCAACCGCTCGGGCCCGATGACGACCAGCGCGACGACGCCGATGACGACGATCTCGGAAAAGCCGATATCGAACATGCGCGCGGTTTCAGGCGGAAGCGGAAACGGGCGGGTCGGCGGCGCGGCGACGGCGGACTGTGGACGGGCCGACGACGCCCGCTCGCACTCGCGGGCCGCGCGGCCTCGTCACACCTTCGTCGACGGCTCCTTGCGAACCTCGCCCTCGATCGTGCGCCCGGTTACCTGCGACGGCGGCTCCGCCGGCGCGGCCTGAGCCTCGGCGCCAGTGTCGGCGCTCTTCATCCCCTCCTTGAAGCCCTTCACCGCGCCGCCCAGATCCTGCCCGACATTACGCAGCTTCTTCGTGCCGAAGATCAGCACGACCACCACGAGCACGATCATCCAGTGCCAGATGCTCAATGAACCCATCGTTGCCTCCGAAAAATGTGGGGTCGTCAGGCCCGCGTGATCATCGGACCGAGCGGGTCCGGACCACCGACGACGTGCACGTGCACGTGCTTGACGTCCTGCCGGCCGACGCGGCCGGTGTTAATGATCGTCCTGAACCCGTCGTTCAGACCCTGCTCGCGTGCGAGACGGCCCGCCAGTTCCAGGATGCGCCCCAGCACCGGCGCGTCCTCAGGTGCCGCGTCATACAGCGATCCGATGTGCTTCTTCGGCACCAGCATGAAATGCACGGGAGCCATCGGCTGGATATCGTGAAAGACCAGGATTTCGTCGTCCTCGTACACGTTCCGGCTCGGCAGCTCGCCGCGCACGATTTTGCAGAAGATGCAGTTGGAGTCGTTGGCCATCGGGATCGTTCGCTCTTGACGGGCGGAAACACTCAGCGCCGCGCAGCACGCTCGGCGTGTCCCGACACCCCTTCGCGGCGCGCGAGCTCACGCAGGACATCCGCCGGACCGAGGCCATGGCGGGCGAGCAGCACCAGGCAGTGAAACCACAGGTCGGCCACTTCGCCGACCACGCGAATTTTATCACCGTCCTTCGCGGCCATGACCGTCTCGGTCGCCTCCTCGCCGATCTTCTTCAGCACGGCGTCCTCGCCCTTCGCGAGCAACGCAGCGACGTAAGACGTCTGCGGATCGGCGCCCTTGCGCTGCTCGATCGTCGCGGCCAGTCTCGCCAGCACGCCGTCGCCCTCACTCGTGCCCATAGGCCCCCGAGGGATCCTCGAGCACGGGCTCGACGACCTGCCAGTCGTCCTGGTCGAGCCGGCGATAGAAGCACCGCTCGCGCCCGGTATGGCAGGCGATGCCGCCCTGCGGCTCGACGAGCAGCAGCACGGCATCGGCGTCGCAGTCGAGGCGGATCTCGCGCACATGCTGCACGTGCCCGGAGCGCTCGCCCTTGCGCCACAGCGAAGCGCGCGAGCGCGACCAGTAATGCGCTTCGCGCGTCTCGTGCGTGCGCCGCAGCGCGTCGCGATTCATCCATGCGAGCGTCAGCACGCGGTGCGTCGCGGCGTCCTGAGCAATCGACGGCACGAGGCCGTCGACGTTCCAGCGGACCGCGTCCAGCCAGTCGTTCACGTGCGGACCTCGAGCCCCGCGCTGCGCATCGCGGCCTTCACCTGCGGAATCGTGAATTCCCCGTAGTGGAATACCGAGGCCGCCAGCACGGCGTCGGCCCCTCCGATGGTGATGCCCTCGACCAGGTGCTGCAACGAGCCGACGCCGCCCGACGCGATCACGGGCACGTCGACAACGTTCGTCACCGCGCGCGTCAGGCGCAGGTCGAAGCCGCTTCGCGCGCCGTCGCGGTCCATGCTGGTCAGCAGGATCTCGCCGGCACCTTGCGCCGTGACTTCGAGCGCCCACTCGACGACGTCGATGCCGGTCGGCGTGCGTCCGCCGTGGATGTAGACCTGCCATTGATCGACGGCGCACTTCTTGGCGTCGATCGCCGCCACGATGCATTGCGCGCCGAAGTGCGCAGACGCTTCCGCGAAAAGCTCGGGGTTTCCCACCCCCGCGGTGTTGATGCTGACCTTGTCGGCGCCCGCGTTCAGCAGCGCCCGGACGTCCGAGACGGCATTGACGCCGCCGCCGACCGTCAGCGGTATGAACACCTGGTCGGCCACCGCGCTGATCATGTCGTACAGGAGGCCGCGGTTGTCGACGCTCGCGCGAATGTCGAGGAACGCTAGCTCGTCGGCGCCCTGCTCGTCATAGCGACGCGCCACTTCGAC
>JBDTNI010000210.1:0-4910 GCA_039933815.1 Betaproteobacteria bacterium | reverse complement strand
GAGCTTGGCGAGCGCGCGCTCGCGTGGATCGTCGAGGAGCGCGCGCTGCGCGCGGCGCTGCTGCCGGCCGTCCACGCGCCGGGCATCGACTTTGTCACCGATGCGCGTTTCGCGTCGCTGGCGTGGACGGGAACGGGGGGCACGCTGACGCTCGACGATGGCCGCAGGTTTTCCGGCAGCCTGATCGTTGCGGCAGACGGGATCGGATCGTGGGTTCGCCGGGCCGCCGGGATCGTGGCGGAGGCGAGGCCCTATGGGCAGCAGGGCATCGTCGCCAATTTCTCGTGCGAGGTTGCCCATCACGGCTGTGCGCGGCAGTGGTTCCGGGCGGACGGCGGCGTGCTGGCCTGGCTGCCGCTGCCGGGCCGCCGCCTGTCGATCGTGTGGGCGGCACCCGACGCCCAGGCGGCAGAACTCATGGCGCAGGACGGCGACGCCTTCGCGGCCGGCGTCGCGAACGCGGGCGGCGACGTGCTGGGCGAATTGCGGCTGATTACGCCGAGGGCCGCGTTTGCGCTGCAGTCGCTGCGGCCGCCCACGTCCGTCGCCCATCGGCTCGCGCTCGTCGGCGACGCCGCCCACGGCGTGCATCCGCTGGCGGGCCAAGGTGTTAACCTCGGATTTGGCGATGCGGCGGCGCTGTCGGCCGTGCTTTCCGAACGCGGCCCGGTCGGCGACCCCGGTGCGCCGATCCTGCTGGAACGCTTCGCGCGCCGGCGTGCCGAACCGGTGCTGGCCATGCACACGGTGACCGACGGCCTCGTGCGGATGTTCGGCCCCCGCACGCCGTGGCTGCGGACTTTACGCAATGCCGGTCTCACCGCCGTCGACCGGCTGCCGATGTTGAAACGTGCGCTTGCGCAACCCGCGCTGCGCTAGACGAAGTCCTTGCTCGATCCTGTGGAGAATGACATGAAGCACCCGATGAACGCGCGCACGCGCATCCGCCGCATTGCGGCCGCCCTGGCGATTGGCGCCGTCGCGTTCGGCGTCGCGGTTCCCGCCGCGATCGCGCAGAACACCGGCAAGAGCGCGGCCGCCGCGCCGCTTGCGCCGGAGGTGGCGGCGATCCGCAAGAACCTCGCGGCGAAGTTTCCCGGTGCCGAGATCAAGAACGTCGCCAAGACCGACTACCTCGGGCTCTACGAAGTGATGCTCGATGACAACCTCATCTATACCGATCCGAAAGTCGCGTACATCTTCGTCGGCGCGATGTACGACACGGCGACCAAGCAGAACCTCACCGATGCCCGGACGCGGCGCCTGAACCGCGTCGCGGTCGACAAGCTGCCCTACGAGCTCGCGTTCAAGCGCGTCAAGGGCGACGGGTCGCGCAAGCTCGTCTTATTTTCCGATGCCGACTGCCCGTTCTGTCACCGGCTCGAGTCGGAGATCAAGGGTCTCGACAACGTGACGATCTACACGTTCCTGTTCCCGATCGACCAGCTCCACCCGGACGCGGCGCGCAAGTCGAAGCAGATCTGGTGCGCTCCCGACAAGGTCAGGGCGTGGGACGAATTCTTCGTGTCGGGCAAGCTTCCCGACAACAAGGGCGAATGCGGCGATCCGATCGCGAAGACGCAGGCGCTCGGCAATTCGCTGAAGATCAACGCGACGCCGACGCTCGTGTTCGCCGACGGCACGCTGATACCGGGCGCGCTGCCGCTCGCGCAGATCGAGAAAGAAATGGCGAGCGCCGACGCGGAGGTGCGGAAGATGGCGGCGGCGCCGAAATGACAATGGCCGACGCGCCGCTCGCAGCCGCTCGCGGCGTCCGGCGCGATTAGCGAAGGGGAGACACGATGGCGATTCTCGATTTCATCAAGAAACAGTTCATCGACATCATCGAATGGACCGATGATTCGCGTGACACGCTGTCTTTCCGTTTCCCCGACGACGACCGCGAGATCAAGAACGGCGCCCAGCTGATCGTCCGCGAATCGCAGGCGGCGCAGTTCGTCTACCTCGGCCAGTTCGGCGACCAGTTCGGCCCCGGCAAGTACACGCTGACCACGGGCAACATACCGGTCCTCTCCGACCTCAAGGGCTGGAAGTACGGCTTCGAGAGTCCGTTCAAGGCCGACGTGTATTACGTCATCACGCGCCTGTTCACCGGCAACAAGTGGGGCACGGCCAATCCGGTGATGATGCGCGATCAGGATTTCGGCATCGTCCGGCTGCGCGCCTACGGCACGTACGATTTCCGCGTGATCAACGTGCAGAAATTCCTGAAGGAGGTCGCCGGTACCGACGATCACTTCAGGCTCGACGAGTTCAACGACACGATGCGCTCGCGGATTGTCAGCGTCTTCTCCGATGCGCTCGCGAAGTCCAAGGTGCCCGCACTCGACGTGGCCGCGCGCTATTCGGAGCTCGGCGAGGCTCTGCTGCCGGTGATCAACCCCGTTCTCGACGAGAAGTACGGTCTTGCGATGACGTCGTTCATCCTCGAGAACGTTTCAGTGCCGCCGGAAGTCGAGCAGGCGATCGACAAGCGCTCGAGCATGGCGGCAGTCGGCAACCTGAACGACTACGTCAAATACCAGATGGGGCAAGGGATGGAGCACGGCGGCGCGGGCGCGGGGGGCGTTGCCGCGGAGATGGCCGTCGGCATGGCGATGGCGCAGCAGATGATGAACCAGTCGGGCGGACTGATGGCGCAGACGACCAAGGGGGTCGAGGCGCCGCCGCCGCCGGCGGCGGGCGAGCGCGCCGCACCGGCGCTGCTGAATCCCGCCGAGGTTGCGCAGTTGCTCGGCGTCGCCGAATCCGATGTGATCGCGAGTCTCGAGGCCGGCGATCTCAAGGGGAAGAAGATCGGCACGCAGTGGCGCGTGCCAAAGTCGGCGGTCGACACGTTCATCGGTTCGTGACCGCCGCGGCGAGCGGCGCACCCGGCGCGCCGGGTGCCGGGCCGACGGCGGAACCGCGCGCGGCGCAGCCGAAGTTCGCGTGCCCCGCCTGCGGCGGCGAGGCCGTGTGGAATCCCGCCAGGGGCAAGCTCGTCTGCCCGTTCTGCGGCACCGAATCGTCGGCGCCGCTCGCGCCGGACGGCGCGATCGCGGAGCACGACCTCGCCGCGGCGATCGGCGCCATCCCGGATTCGGCACGCGACGTGCGCCCCGACGCGCGCCAGGTTCGCTGCCAGAGCTGCAATGCGATCTCGGTGTTCGACGCGTCGCGGCAGGCGCAGACATGCGCGTTCTGCGGCTCGGCGCAGCTCGTTGCGTATGCGGAAACCAAACCTGCCTTCAGACCGGAGAGCGTATTGCCATTCCGGCGCTCCGAGGCGGAAGCGCGGGATGCGATCCGAGCGTGGTACGGACGCCTGTGGCTGGCGCCGTCCGCGCTGAAACGCCGTGCGCTGACCGACACCGTCCGCGGCGTTTATCTGCCGTACTGGACGTTCGACGCGCAGGTCGAGGCGGACTGGACCGCAGAAGCGGGTCACTACTACTACGAGACGGAGACCTACTCCACCAACGGCCAGACGCAGACGCGGCAGGTTCGGCGCGTGCGGTGGGAAAACGCTGCGGGTCACGTGTCCCATTTCTTCGACGACGACCTCGTTTGCGCATCGGTCGGCGTGCAGCCGGCGCTGATGCGCGGCATCGAGCCGTTCCCGACGGCCGAGCTCAAACCCTACGATCCTGGATATGTCGCCGGCTGGATCGTCGAGCGTTACCAGATCGACCTCGTCGGCGCGGCGCAGCGGGCGCGCGCGGCAATGGACGCGAAAGTGCAGGCGCTCTGTGCGAGCCAGGTTCCAGGCGACACCTACCGTAGCCTCGCCGTCGGCGCCGATTACTCGGGTCAGACGTTCAAGCACACGCTCGCGCCCGTGTGGCTGTTGAGCTATACGTACGGCGCGCGCAGTTTCCAGTGCGTGATGAACGGCGTCACCGGTGTGCTTCGTGGCGAGTACCCGAAGAGTCCGTGGAAAGTTGCGCTGCTGGTGCTCGCCATCGTCATCGTGGTGATCATCGTCATGTCGATGTCGGGAAAGAACTGAATGTCATGAACGCCGCCATCGTGACAGGCGCATCGGGCGGGCTCGGTGCCGCGCTCGTCGACGTATTGCTTGCCGAGGGCTGGCACGTTGCCGGCGTCGCGCGGACGCGGCCCCCGGCAGCCCGCGAAAGCTACCGCTTCCTGCGCGGCGATCTCGGCGACGTCGCCGGGATCGCCGGCGTCGTCCAGCCGCTCTTCGACGCGATCGCCGCCGAGCATCCGTTGCGCGTGTGCCTCGTCAACAACGCTGCGACGATCACGGGCGTCGGCGTCGTCGGCACGCTCGATCCGGCCGACGTCGTCGCGTCGCTCAACGTCAACCTGGTGGCACCGTGCCTGCTCGCCGATCTCTTCTGCCGGACTTTCGGTGACGAGGCAGTCGAGCGACGCATCGTCAACGTCTCATCCGGCGCGGCGCAATCGACGCTGGCCGGCGAGTCGCTCTACTGCGTCGCGAAGGCGGGCCTCGAGATGCTGACGAAATCGATCGCCGCCGAGCGCGCGTCCGCATCGTTTCACGCAGTGACGATCCGTCCGGGCATCATCGACACGCCGATGCAGGCGTTCGCGCGGGCGCAGACGAAGGAGCGACTTCCGAGCGTCGATCTGTTCAAGGGCTTTCACGACAACGGGCTTCTCGTGCCGGCCGATGTCGTCGCGCGCAAGATCGTCGGGCGGCTGGTCGACGCGCCCGTCGAGAACGGACGAACGTACAGCTACGCCGAACTGTAGCGCGCGTCGCCCACAGCGCGCGTCGCCCCGCCGGCGCGATCACGCGCGTCGCAGCAGGAGTCTGTAACCGATGATTGCGCCGGGCGGACCGGCCTCCCACGTCAGGCAAAACTCGCTGGCGAGCGTCGCTTCGAAGGTTCCGGCGTCGGCGGTAGAGTCATCGCGTA
>JBDTNI010000209.1:0-4920 GCA_039933815.1 Betaproteobacteria bacterium | reverse complement strand
CCGACTACGCGGCGAAGATTCCCGGCAACATCTACACGGCGGTTGACGTCTCGGCGACCGTGCCGCCGCTCGACGCGCTGCTCGCAAATTTCGACGTGATCCTGCTGTTCGAGGACACCGTGTTCTTCAACGCGACAGCCGTGGGCAATCGCGTCGCGGAATTCGCCGCCGCGGGCCGCGCAGTCGTCCTGGGAACGTTCTACGACCAGGATCGCAGCGACGCCCTCGGCGGAATCACCACCCCGCACGGGTGGGGCGCGCTCGAAACGCTCGATCCGAACACGACCGACGGCATCGGCACCGCCTACGCGGTGCGCACGCTGGCGACGTCCACGATCGTCGCGCACCCGTTGACCCAGGGCGTGACGACGCTTGCGGCGCTTCGCGGCAACCCGGGACCCTACGCCGGCGGCAATCAGGCGAAACCCGGCACGACCGTCGTCGCGACGTGGACGCAGCCCAACGCGCGCGGCCAGCCGGATCCCGCAGTGGCCTACCGCGTCACCGGGACCGCGTGCGTCATCCATGTCGGCATCGCGCCGCAGTACGGCGTGGTCGCGAATTTCGGCACGTTCGGCACCGACTTTGCCGGAGACTTCTATCGCCTATGGGGCAACGCGTTCGCCTTCGGCGCCGCGCGCTGCGTCAGCGGCATCATCCCCGGCGATTTCGCCCAGATCGGAAAAGGCTGGGCGAATCGCGCCGAACTCGACGCGTGGCGCGCGGGATTTTCATTCGCGATCATCCTCGACGGCGCGACGCTCCAGGGAGGGTTCGGCCCCCCGATCCGGCTCGTCACCGGCCCGAACGGCCGCATCACCGTCGGCTAGCGGGAATGCGTTTCGACGTCGTCGCCCGCGACGGTGCAGCCCGTCGCGGGCGCCTGACGCTGGCTCACGGACCTGTCGAAACGCCGGTGTTCATGCCGGTGGGGACCTATGGTGCCGTCAAGGCGATGTCCCCCGCCGAACTCGAGGACCTCGGCGCCGGCATCATTCTCGGCAACACGTTTCACCTGTGGCTGCGCCCCGGCACGGACGTCGTCGCGCTGCACGGCGGCCTGCATCGTTTCATCGGCTGGCGGCGACCGATCCTGACAGATTCCGGCGGCTACCAGGTGTTCAGCCTGGGCGCGACGCGCAAGGTCATGGAGGACGGCGTGGCGTTCGCGTCTCCGATCAACGGCGACAAGCTGCTGCTGACGCCCGAGCGGTCGATGGCGATCCAGCGCGTGCTCGATTCCGATGTCGTGATGGCGTTCGACGAGTGCACGGCGCATCCCGCGTCCCCGGACGATGCGGCGGTGTCGATGCGCCTGTCGATGCGCTGGGCCGCGCGGTCGAAGGCGGCGCACGCCGACAATCCCAACGCGCTCTTCGGCATCGTGCAGGGCGGAATGTACGAATCGCTGCGCGACGAGTCGATCGGATCGCTGACGTCCATCGGATTCGACGGCTACGCCATCGGCGGACTGTCGGTGGGCGAACCGAAGCCCGACATGCTGCGGATGCTCGCGCACACGGCCCCGCGGCTTCCCGCCGACCGGCCGCGTTATCTGATGGGCGTCGGCACGCCTGAGGACGTGGTCGCGGGCGTCTGCGCGGGCGTCGACATGTTCGACTGCGTACTGCCGACGCGCAACGCGCGCAACGGGTGGCTGTACACGCGGTTCGGCGACGTGCGCATCCGCAACGCCCGCCATCGCGACGACGTGGCGCCGCTCGATCCGACCTGCGCGTGCTATACGTGCCGCCATTTTTCGCGCAGCTATCTGCACCATCTGCAGCGGATCAACGAAATCCTCGGCGCCCGGCTCGCGACGATCCACAACCTGCACTACTACCTGTCGCTGATGGCGGGCATGCGCGCAGCGATCGCCGACGCACGTCTCCCGGCCTACGCGGCGGCCTTCGCGGAAGAACGTTCGAGTCTGCTAGAATAAGCGGTTGAATTGACTTGAAATGATCCCCATCCCGAGGGTTGATGATTCCCGAGGGGAGTCGGACCACGCCTCCCGAAGCGCGGTCCGGCGCGAGTTCGCGGCGGCTGCTGCCGCCACGACGCCGCCCAACCGGAGACCCCTTCGTGCTGATCACTCCCGCTTACGCGCAGGCCGCCGGCGCCGCGGCGCCTACTGACACGCTGCTGACATTCCTGCCGATGGTCGCGATCTTCATTGTTTTCTACTTCCTGCTGATTCGGCCACAGCAGAAGAAGCAGAAGGAGGCGCGCGCGATGCTCGACTCGCTCGAGAAAGGCAACGAGATCGTAACCGCCGGCGGCGTACTCGGCCGCATCGTCAAGATCGACGAGCAGTACGTGACCGTCGAGGTCGCTTCCAACACCCAGATGGTCGTGCAGCGCGCGGCGATCTCGCAACTGCTACCCAAGGGAACGATCAAGGCGCTGTGAAGCGCGCCGATCGTACCGCTCCGCTCGACCTTCGATGAACCGATATCCCGCCTGGAAGTACATACTCATCGGCGTCGCGCTGGCATTCGGCCTGCTTTACATGCTGCCGAACTTCTTCCCCGAAGTCCCCGCCGTGCAGGTGTCGTCGTCGAAGGCATCGGTCAAGATCGACAACGTGCTGCTCGGTTCGATCGAGCAGGCGCTGAAGACCGCGAACATCACGTACCGCGGAGCCGAGCTCGACCCGACCGGCATCAAGGTCCGCTTCGCCGACCCCGACACGCAGCTGAAGGCCAAGGACGTGCTCCAGTCGAAGCTCGGCGATACGTACATCGTCGCGCTGAACCTGTTGTCGGCGTCGCCGCACTGGCTGACGGCCGTCGGCGCGCTGCCGATGTATCTCGGACTCGACCTTCGCGGCGGCGTCCACTTCCTGTTGCAGGTGGACATGAAGGGCGCGCTCGACAAGGCGGCCGACCGCTATACGACGGACATTCGCTCGCTGATGCGCGAGAAGAAGGTGGTGTATTCGGGCGTCGTGCGCGACGGATCGAACGTCGTGCTTCGCTTCAAGGACGACGCCGAACGAACGCGCGCACGCAACGAAATCGAGACGTCGTTTCCGGACCTCGCCGTGCGCGAGCAGGACGCCGCCGGCGGCGAATCGCGTCTCGTCGCGGGCCTCAAGCCCGAGGCGCAAAAACGGATCCAGGACGGCGCCGTCCAGCAGAACATCACGATCCTGCGCAACCGCGTCAACGAGCTCGGTGTCGCCGAACCGATCATCCAGCAGCAGGGCGGCGATCGCGTCGTCGTGCAGCTTCCGGGCGTCCAGGACACGGCGCGGGCGAAGGACATCCTCGGGCGTACGGCGACGCTGGAGATCCGGATGGTCAACGACGATCCCGGCGCGCAGGAGTCGGCGCGCGGCGGCTCGGTGCCGTTCGGCAATGACCTCTACACCGACCGCAGCGGCGAGCCGCTGCTCGTGCGCCGGCAGGTAGTGCTCACGGGCGACCGCATCAACGACGCGCAGTCGGGCTTCGATCAGCGCTCGAACGAGCCGGCCGTGCACGTGAACCTCGACGGCACCGGTGCGCGGATCTTCAAGGAGGTCACGCGGGAGAACGTCGGCAAGCGGATGGCGATCGTCCTCGTCGAGAAAGGCAAGGCCGAAGTCATCACGGCACCCGTCATCCGCGAGGAGATCGGCGGCGGTCGCGTGCAGATCAGCGGCAAGATGAACACGCGCGAAGCCAACGACATCGCGCTGCTGATGCGGGCAGGCGCCCTCGCCGCACCGATGGAGATCGTCGAGGAACGCACGGTCGGTCCTTCGCTCGGTCGCGAGAACATCGAAAAGGGCTTCGACTCGGTGCTGTACGGCTTTATCGCCCTCGCTGCGTTCATCTGTGTCTATTACGCGCTGATGGGCGTCATCTCGACGCTTGCGCTGCTCGTGAATCTCGTTCTGCTCGTCGCGATCCTGTCGGTGATGCAGGCCACGCTGACGCTTCCGGGCATGGCGGCGATCGCGCTGACGCTCGGCATCGCCATCGACGCGAACGTGCTGATCAACGAGCGCATCCGCGAGGAGCTGCGGTGGGGCGCCACGCCGCACGCAGCGATCCAGGCAGGCTATGAACGCGCCTGGGGCACGATCCTCGACTCGAACGTGACGACGATGATCGCCGGCATCGCGCTGCTCACGTTCGGCTCCGGGCCGGTGCGTGGTTTCGCCGTCGTCCATGTGCTCGGCATCCTGACGTCGATGTTCTCGGCGGTATTCGTGTCCCGCGGCATCGTCGCCCTCGTGTACGGCAGCCGTCGCAAGCTCGACCGCATTTCGATCGGCCAGGTGTGGAAGCCGAAAGCCGGCACCGCGGCGGCGTCGATGCCGGCCAAGACCTAGCGCGGTCGAATCACCCGCCGCTCCCTAAAACGCCCGGACCCGCGCCGCCGAATGGAATTCTTCCGAATCTCCCGCGACATCCCGTTCATGAGGCACGCCCTCGTGTTCAACGTGATCTCGCTCGTGACGTTCATCGCGGCGGTGTTCTTCCTCGCGGTCTATGGCTTGAACCTCGGTGTCGACTTCCGCGGAGGCACCGTCATCGAGGTGACGTACGGACACCCGGTCGATTTCAACCGCGTGCGAAGCAGCGTCGACACGCTCGGCCTCGGCGAGTTCTCGGCGCAAAGTTTCGGCAGCTCGGACACAGCCCTCATCCGGCTGCCACTGAAGGAAGGCGTGTCCAGCGCCCAGCTGTCGGAGCGCGTGATGGGTGCGCTGAAGGCCGACGACCCCGCGGCCACGCAGCGGCGCGTCGAATTCGTCGGCCCGCAGGTCGGCAAGGAGCTCTACGAGAACGGCGCGCTCGCGCTGTTGCTGGTGTCGATCGGCATCGTCGTCTACCTCGCGCTGCGGTTCGAGTGGCGTTTCGCCGTCGCCGCGATCGCCGCCAACCTGCACGACGTCATCATCATCCTGGGCTTCTTCGCGCTGTT
>JBDTNI010000208.1:0-4942 GCA_039933815.1 Betaproteobacteria bacterium | reverse complement strand
GGAGTTTTCCGCGCGAAACGTCGGACCGAATGTGTAGACCTTCGACAGCGCCATGCAATAGGTCTCGACGTTGAGCTGGCCCGAGACGGTCAGGAAGGTCTCGCGACCGAAAAAATCCTGCGCATGATCGACGCGGCCGTCCGCCATACGCGGCAGGTTCGCGAGGTCGAGCGTCGACACGCGGAACATTTCGCCGGCGCCCTCGGCGTCCGAAGTGGTGATGATCGGCGTGTTGATCCAGAAGAAACCGTTGTCGCTGAAGAACCGGTGCGTCGCCTGCGCAATCGTGTGCCGCACCCGCGTCACGGCGCCGATAACGTTGGTCCGCGGACGCAGGTGCGCCACTTCGCGCAGGAACTCGAGCGTGTGCGGCTTGGGTTGGATCGGATACGAGTCGGGATCCTCGACCCAGCCGATCACGTCGACGCGGCTCGCCTGCACTTCGAACGGCTGCCCCTTCGCGGGGGACGGCACCACGTGTCCCGTCACGATCAGCGCGCAGCCCGCCGTCAGTCGCAGGACATCGTCCGCGTAGTTCGGCAACGTGTTCGGCACGACCGCCTGCACCGGTTGGAAGCACGATCCGTCCGAGACGTGCACAAAGGACAGGCCCGCCTTGGAGTCGCGGCGCGTCCGCACCCAGCCTTTCAGTTGCACTTCGGCGTCGGCCGGCGCCTGGCCGGCGAGGATCTGCACGCAGGAGAAGGTCGTCATGCCGCCATCGTATCAATCCCGAAACCGAACAGCCGGCACGGCGTGTCGAACATCACGCGTCGGCGGAGAGCGGCGTCCGGCATCAGCCGTCGCGCCAACGCAACGAGGGGGCCGTAGTCGATGCGCTCGGGTGCGCGCAAAAACGGCCAGTCCGACGCCCACATGCATCCGTCCGGCGTGAACGCGTCGAGCAGCGCGTCGACATACGGTCGTGTGTCTTCATACGGATACGGGCTCGCCGCGAATTTCACGTATCCCGACAGCTTGACGAAAAAGCGGCCGGTTCGCGCGAGCGCCAGCAGCCGCTCGAACCCCGGCTGTCGCAAGCCTTCCGACGGCGTCGGTCGCCCGCAATGGTCGACGACGACGCGCACGCCGGCGGCGTCGAGCAGCGGCGCCAGCGCAATCAGCTGGTCGTGTCTGACCTGCAGCGACACGCACAGGCCGAGCGCGGCCAGGTGCCGCAGCAGCGGCGCGGTATCGCGGTAATAGTCGACGCCGTGGAACGTTGCATTGAACGCGACGCCGACGACGCCGCGGCGCTGAAGATCCGCGAGCGCGTCACGGTCGATGTCGTGACGAACGACGGCGATGCCCCTGAAACGACCGCTACCTTTCTCGATGGCGTCGAGCATGCAGCGGTTGTCCTGCTCGTAGCCCGAATTGGGGCCGATGAGCAGCGCGTAAGCGACTCCGTTCGAATCAAGCACCCGATGAAACTGCGCAGCGGTCCCGATTTCCTGGCCGGCGGGCCGGTACACGGTGTCCGCCTGATACGGAAACCGGACGGGATCGAGCACATGGCAATGGCAGTCGACGACCGGCGTGACATCGCTCGCGTTCATCGCCACGCCTCCACGGCGGGAACCCGGAGCGACGCGACTTCGGGAAGGTCGATGCCGAAGTCCGCGCTCAGCATCGCGCTGAGCGCCGCACGATCGGCCAGCAACATCGACGACGTCGAAGCGCCGCGCGCGACCGTCACCTCGCGATTCATCACCGACACACTCCCCGCGTCCGTCGCGATCCGCAACATCAGACGGTTCCGAAACGGCGAATCCGGGTGGGTGGACGTATAGTGGTTGCCGACGACGAAATCGACATCGGGGTCCGCGACGAGCGGCGAGCGCCAGCAATCGACGTGTCGTTCGCCCGCGGTCGTGCGCAGCACCCAGTCGTCGCCATCGCGGACCATCCAGTGCGCAGCCGTGCCGTCACGCGGTGCGTCGAGCGATACTGGGGCAGCGGGCGCGAGCCCGCCAAACCCGGGATCGACGACATGACGAACGCCGTCGACGCGCACGGTCAGCAGCATGTGCGTGCGGGGAGACTTGTCGCGCGGCGTGTAAAGCACGACGCGCGCCGCGTGCCGAACCGTCTCGAAGCCGAGCGCGTCGAGCACTGCGCCGAACAGCGTCGCGTGTTCGAAGCAGTACCCTCCGCGACGCGCATCGACGAGCTTGTGTTGCACCGCCCCGATGCCGAGCGCCACCGGACGCCCGAGCAGCACGTCGAGATTCTCGAACGGGATCGCACGCAGGTGCGAGCGCAGCAGCGCGGCCAGCGTCTGCATGGAGGGGCGAAGGTCGACGGATGCGCCGATCCTCGCGAGGTAAGCGGCGACGTCGACGCGCGTCACGTCGCTCAGCCGTCCGCGCGCCGCAGGCAGGCCTGGAAGCGTGCGTCGACCCGTCCCGCAAACCATTCGGTCGTGAGCTTGCGGGTGATCTTCGGGCTGTGCAGATCGATGTCGGGCACGACGGCACGGGGAACGCCGCCGGTGCGGGTCCGGTCCGCCAGCGCGAACACGTGTTCGTAGCTCCGCGTGCGATCGAAGGCCTCGGCGATGCCGAGCTCGAGGTCGCGCCGGATCTGCGCATCGTCGAGATCGATGCGCCGCGCGAGCACCCGCAGCGCGGCTTCGGTCGCGCCGGGCTCGCGGGCCGGGCGGCCATTCTCATACCGCAACAGGTCGCCGTCGCGCGCGAGAGGAATGCCCGACACCTGCGTCACCGCGTTCTGGAAGGCGGCGTTGCGGCTCGCGTAGCGGCCCGCGTTGTAATCGGCGAACCGGTACCGGTATCGATCGTACGGCGCGCGGTAATCGAGCAGGTGCGCGACCCCGAAATAGAGGCCGCCCCTCCGCGTGAAGATCTCCTTGCGGATCGAGCCGGTGCGCGGATACGGGTACGGCCGCTCCGCGGCGAAGCTCTCCGCGAACGCGACGGAGACCTGCATGGGACCGCCAGTGCGGACCGGATTGCGATCTTCGAAAAACGTCCTTCCAAGTGGCACCCGGTCGATGAAGTCCTCGAAGAGGTCGCTCATCTGCATCTCCGTCTTGACCTCTCCGAGCCGCTCGCCGTAGCTGCGGCCGTTGGACGAAGGCAGCGCGAGTGCGGCATCCAGGACGAGCCGCGGTACGCCGGCCCGCTCGCGGCGAGACTCGATCTCGCGCCTGGCGATCGAGGCAAGCCCTGGCACGGGCGGATCGTTCCGGAACGACGATTCCTGCCCGATGACGGCGATCGCCGCACAGACGTTTTCAGGCGTTGGCGGGATATCGAGTGCGGCAATCGCCGCGTACAGATCGGTTGCCCATCCCGCGCGGTCGGGCGTGCCGTCGGGAATCAGGCGTGCAATGCGCGCGCGCCCCTCGGCCGCGCCGAGTACGGGGGTGGAGGGCGAAGGGCGTTCGGGAACCGCGCAGCCCTCCACCACGACAAGGGCGACGACGGCGAGCGTGAGCCAGGTGCTGCGGCGAGCGGGTGCAATCATGCGGACGTTGCGAGGCATTTCGGAGGTCGCGGTGGCAGTCGGTCGACGGAAACGGCGGGCCGCGCGTTATAACGTGCATCGGCGACGGGCGATCCGCCCCAAGCGCACCATAACGGCGGCCTGCCGCACCGCGCGACGTCTTCCGGCACCCGCGCCAGTTGTCAGCTTCGTTGAAAGGGACGAATGATGCGCCATGCCTTCGCTGTACTTTCGCTGTTCCTGTGTTCGATGACCTCTGCGATGGCAGAGGTGTACGTCAATTTCGATCTCGACCTGCGCGGCTACCCGCAACTCACGCGCGTACCGGGCTACCCGGTCTACTACGCGCCGCGGCTCGACTCGAACTACTTTTTCTACGACGGTCTTTACTGGGTGTATACCGACGACAACTGGTACGCGAGCACCTGGTACAACGGTCCGTGGGAGACCGTGGGGCCCGACTACGTCCCGCTCTACCTGCTGCGCGTTCCCGTTCGCTACTATCGGCACGCCCCCGCCTACTTCCGCGGGTGGGGCTACGATGCGCCGCCGCGGTGGGGCGAGCACTGGGGACGACGTTGGCACGACCGCCACCGCGACTGGGATCGGTGGAATCATCGAGCGTCGCCGGAGCCGGCGCCGTTGCCGCTCTACCAGCGGCAGTACGCCGGCAACCGGTATCCGCGCGTCGAGCAGCAATCGTCGCTTCATGCGCGCAACTATCGCTACGCGCCGCGCGACGCCGCAGCCGCGCAGCACTACGAGCGCCGGGTGATGTCCACGCCATTGGATGCCGGTGCCGGTCGCGCATCAACCGCCCGCGGCGTCACGGCCGAGCACCGCGATGCGCGGCCGTCCGGAAACCGCCCAGTTGCGGCACCCGGTGCCATGGAGCAACGCCGCGCCGCACCGCGCGCACCGTCGCCACAGCAGGCGCCCGTCGAGCGATCCTACGAGCGGCGGCAGGCCCAGATGCCCCGCCGAGCGCCCGAGGCTGGCGCCGCGCCCGCGATGCGCGGGCCGGCTCTCCAGGCCGCTCCACAGCCACGGCGGGCGGCCCGCGGACCCGATGCGGGGCCGCCTCCCGGCGCCCAGCCCGCGGCGCCGGCCCGCGATAACGGTGCAGCACCGCAACGCCACGGCGGGCGCGCCGAACCGGCGCGACCCAATCCGTAGCGTGCGATCGCGGTTGCGGAAACCGGGCGGCGTCGCCCGCATCGGTCGCGGTAGCGGCAGCCGTGGCGGCGAGCGTCGCCCGCGTATCGGCGGTCCGATCCGCATTCGGGGGCCGACTCCCGCTGCGTTGCCGCCGTTCAGACGCCCCCCGTGTCGCGTCCGATCCCCGCTTGCTGCACAATCCGCTGCTCACCGGCGGCCCGATTCGACGTGAAATCGCGGCGGGCGGACCGATTGAACTGTCTATCTGCGGAGGTTCCATGTCGCACTACATCGATGCCATCGTGATCCCCGT
>JBDTNI010000207.1:0-4943 GCA_039933815.1 Betaproteobacteria bacterium | reverse complement strand
TGGGAGGCGATCATCAACGCGCCGATCGCGCTCGACGACGTCATCCTCGCCGAATGGCTCTGGTGCGGAACGAAGGCCGTGATGTCGACGGCCGCGATCCTGCTCGTCATCCAGGCGCTCGGATTCGGCCACACGTGGCTTGCGCTCTTCATCCTGCCGCTCGGCTTCCTCGTCGGGCTGTGCTTCGGCGCGCTGGGCCTGGTGATGAACGCGCTGGCGCCGAGCTACGATTTCTTCACGTACTTCTTCACGCTCGTCATCACGCCGATGCTCCTGTTCTCCGGCGTCTACTTTCCGGTGGACCAGATGCCCGCCTGGCTCGCCGCCGTCGCGAGCGCGCTGCCGCTCAAGCATGCGATCGACATCGCGCGGCCGCTGATGCTCGGACGCATTCCGTCGAATATCGCCGTCCACGTCGCCGTGCTGCTCGTGTATTCGTGCGTCGCGTACTACGTCGCGGTGACGCTTACGCGCCGGAGGCTTCTCAAGTGAGCACGCGACCTCCGCGGCATGGCAGGGCGGCGCTGAGACTGTCGGCGCGCGTGCTGCGCTACGCATGGGCCGCGCCCGCTACGTTGGTGGGTGCTGGTTGTGCACTCGTCGCGATGGCGGGCGGTGCCCGTCCGCGTGTCGTGCGCGGCTGCGTCGAGGTCACCGGCGGCCGGATGCGACGCATGATCGGGCTGCTTCCGCGCGTGCTCCGGTTCGACGCGATCACCCTCGGCCACGTCGTCCTCTGCGTCGACTGCGCAACCGCGGAACTCGTCCGGGCGCACGAGCATGTTCACATCCGCCAGTACGAACGCTGGGGCGTGTTGTTCTTCCCTCTCTACGTCGGATCGAGCGCTTTGCAGTTCATCGCCGGGCGCGACCCGTATCGCGACAACCGGTTCGAGCGCGAGGCATTCGCGCACGCAGGAGACTGAGCATGGCGTTTCACGTCGTCAAGACGCTGCACATCGTGTTCATGGTCACGTGGTTCGCCGGCCTCTTCTACCTTCCGCGCCTGTTCGTCTATCACGCGCAGGCGCCCCGCGACGATCGCGTGGGCATCGAGCGCTTCAAGACGATGGAGCGCAAGCTGTACTTCGGCATCATGGCGCCTGGCGCCCTGCTGACCGTCGCGTTCGGCGCGTGGATGTGGCTCGGTTACGGCGTCACCGGCGGGTGGCTGCACGCGAAGGTCGCTCTCGTCGTCGTGCTGATTCTTTTCCATGTCTATCTGGGACTGCTGCTGCGCGACTTCGCCCGCGATCGCAACCGTCACGGCCCTCTGTTCTACCGGTGGCTGAACGAGATTCCCGCGCTGCCGCTGCTCGTCGTCATCGTCTGGCTCGTCGTCGCCAAGCCGTTTTGAGCGTGGTCCTCCGGTGACCGAGCAATTCTTTGCGAGCTGCCCGCGCGGACTCGAGGCGGCACTCGGCGCCGAGCTCGCGGCGATCGGCGCTGTGGATGTCGCGCCCGCCGATGGCGGCGTCGCATTCGCGGGCCCGGTGACACTCGCGTATCACGCCAACCTGGAATCGCGCGTCGCGAGCCGCGTGCTGTGGCGCGTCGGCGGCGGCGACTACGCCGACGAGCGCGATCTCTACGCGCTCGCGCAGGCGATCGACTGGTCGCGTCACTTTGCCCCGGATCGCTCGCTGCGCGTCGACCTGGCCGCAACGCGCTCGCCGCTGACGAGCCTCGAATTCGCGACGCTGCGCATCAAGGATGCCGTGTGCGACCGGATGCGTGCCGACCACGGTGTGCGGCCTTCGATCGACAAGCGCACGCCCGACGTCCGCGTGTTTGCGCACGTCACCGATCGCACGGCGACCCTCTACCTCGACACGTCCGGCGAGCCGCTGTTCAAGCGAGGCTATCGTCGCGACACCGATGAAGCGCCGCTGCGGGAAAATCTCGCAGCGGGCCTGCTGGCGCTGGCGAACTGGACGCCGGACCAGCCGCTGCTCGATCCGATGTGCGGCGGCGGAACGATCGCGACCGAAGCGGCGTTGCTCGCCGCCGACCGCGCACCGGGACTGGCGCGGACGTTCGGGTTTCAGAAGCTCGTCTGGTTCGACGGCCCGGCGTGGCAGCGAATCCGGCAGGCGGCGCACGACCGCGTACGACCCGCGCCGGCGACGCCTTCGATCCACGCGTCCGACATCGCCGAAGGCGGTGTCGGCAAGACGCGGTCGAACCTCCGCAACGCCCGCGTCGATGCGTTCGTCGACGTCGGACGCGCCGATGTGCTGGAGCGCCACGCGCCGGTGGCGTCCGGAGTTCTGATGTCGAATCCGCCCTACGGCGTACGAATGGCCGACGAGGCGGCGATGGCGGCTTTCTATCCGCGACTCGGCGATGCGCTGAAGCGGCATTTCGGCGGCTGGACCGCGTATCTGTTCACAGGCGACCTCCGGCTCGCCAAGCTCATCGGCCTGAAGGCGTCCCGCCGTACGCCACTGTGGAACGGCGCAATCGAGTGCCGGCTGTTCGCCTTCGGCATCGTGGCGGGGTCAATGCGCGATCGTCGCGGATGATAAGATCGCCGTTCGTATCGGAAACTGCCCCCATGCCTCTGCTTCCCGCCCGGCACTACGTATCGGACCACACGCGATTCATTCGCGAGCTCCTCGAACGCAAGCCCCAGCTCGAGATCGAGCAGCGCATCGGTCGCGCGATCTGGTGGGACAAGCTTCCCGAAGACCTCGAGGCGCGGCGCCGGATGGATGCCGGCCGCGTGGCGCAGAAACCGTACGTGTATTCGAACGACAATCCGTAGCATCCAGCGCTCGTCGCCTCGCGGCCAGCCGCCGCGCTCTCAAGCTCCCCGGCCGCGCCCGTGGATCCTCGGGGGTGCGATCGTCGCGACCGCCCTGCTGACGCTCGGCGTCCTGCACCGCGCGAACGTCAGCGCACCCGTCGTCGCGGCGCAATCCTCGGCAACACCCGCTGTATCCGCGTCCGCATCGCCACCGGCCGCGATTGACGCCGGCGCGCGCATCGGCGACGCCCGTCACTGGAGCGCGTTGCTCGACGAGCGGCCCTCGCTTGCGAAGGACCCTTTCCATTTCCTGATGATGACGTCCGGCATAGCACTCGGCGGAGCGGACCAGGCGGATTCGCAGTATCGCGACCTGCTGTCTCGGACACTGCGTGTCGGCGTTGCGATTCCCGTCCTCTACATGCGCACGACGACCGGCGCGCGCGGCGACTGGCAATTCGATCCCGCGTTCGACCTGCGCCGGAAATGCGGCGAGCGCCTCGTGGCCGAGGACAATCTCGACGGCGTGATCGCCTACGCGGTCACGCACGACATGCCCGTACAGATCATTCTCAACGGCGGCATCTGGGGCGACGCCAGTTGCGAGACGCCGCAGTGGGATCTGACGGACCATCTCGAAGCCGACCCGGCGAACTGCCAGTGGACGCACCGCAACGAGGTGTTTCCGGACAACTACCTGAAAGGGCTGCCGGGTTCGTCGGCGTCGCCCGAGCTCGCGCGCTCGCTCACTTACAACATTCACGCGACGCGCGTGCGCAACTACAAGCGGCGCAACCTGCAGGCCGCCGCGCGGCGCGTCGCAGCGTTCGCGCGCGAGCATCCGGCGCTGTTCGTCGGCGTCGTGCTCGATGCGGACACGTACATGAACCCGTTCCTGCACGAGAAGGGCATCTACGACTACAACCCCGGAACCCTGCGTCAGTTTCGCGAATGGTTGAGCGGCACCGGACCCTACGCCGACCGACGGCCGCGCGGGATGCCGGACCTGTCGTCGTATCGCCGCCGGTTTCCGCTGTCGCTCGCCGAAGTGAACTCGCTCGCCGGCGCGCACTGGACTGCGTGGCGCGACGTGGAGCCGCCGCGCTACCTGCCGGGTCTGGTCGATCCGCTGCCGCCGGGGCGCGAACCGATCTGGAACGACGCCTGGTGGAACCTGTGGGACGCGTTTCGCAAGCACGTCATCGACGTGCACTACGATGAGCTGTCGACGTGGGTCCACGAAACGGGCGTGCCGCGCGACCGGATCTTCAGCGCGCAGGGCCTCGTGCACGACGATCCGAAGCGGCCGCCGTTCGCGATCCATATCGACAGTCACAGCCGCGGCTACGATTCCGCCGGCGTATCCATCGAAGGCGCGATACCGCGCGACGGTCATCTCGGCGCGATCGTCTACGGGCACACGGCGCGCAACGACGTGGAGATGGAGGACGGTCACGGGTTCTTTGCGACGCTCGGGCGCATGGACGATGGCTGGGCGATCGTCGAATACAACAACACCGACCTCAGCGCGCCCACGGTCGCACCGGACTACGCGATGGCGTATCGAACATTCCGCGACGCCTTCAACTACGGTGCGCAGGAGATTTCGGCGATGGCGTGGAACGGCTCGAACGGCCTGTACGCGGACAAGCCGGGCTACGTGCCGTACACGTCGTGGCGCAACACGCCTGCAGAAGACGCGATGCGCGATTTCTTTGCCTCGCACGCCGACGTTCCGCGCGGCGCCCGGCTGTGGACGTTCGGAACGCCGCGTCGCGCGGACAGCGACGGCTGGACGGCGACACGCGGCACGCTGACATCGCTGCCCGGGAGCGCGGTGCTGACGCCGGACCGCGGCGTGGTCGCGCTCGCGTCGCCGGCCGACCAGGTGATCCGGCCGTCCAGGATCGACCGGCTCGTGCTGCGCTTCGTCGACGCGCGGCCGACGCGCATCAGGGTGCTCGCGCAGACCGAGGCCAACGGCGACTGGATCGCCGTCGGCGAGGGCTCGCCGGACCGCGTCGACTTCGAATGGCCCGCCGAGTGGCTCGGCACGGCGACGAACGTCGAACGACTCGCGCTCGAGCTCACCTTCGCCGCGTCGACTCCCGTCAAGCTTGCGGGCGTATTGCTCTATCCGTCGCTGGCAGGGCGCACGCCGCCGTAGATGAAGTAACGCGGTGTCTGTTCCATC
>JBDTNI010000206.1:0-4948 GCA_039933815.1 Betaproteobacteria bacterium | reverse complement strand
GCCGCTGGATTCGCCGTCAGCAGCGCAAACAGCACGACCGCCGTCAGTGCGAGCGCCGGCAGCATGTTGTGAACGAAGCTCGCGAGCGTCATCGATGAGCTCGCCTGCACCTGTGCCGCCGAATTCCACTCGAGCAGCCGCTGGTGGACAAGCAGGCGCGAGAGCGTGCGCACGATCGCGTCGGTCATCAGCACGCAGTCGCGCGGCAGCGTCGCCAGCTGGAACAGCGCCCTGCCGAATCCCTGCAGCACGTCGTCGCGCAGCATCCGCAGCCAGTTGCCGCGGTCTGTGTTCGGCCGTGGAATCAAGCGGTCGACGACCGCAAGCAGCGTCGGCAGCGTAAACACCGCAACCGCAAGCGCTGCGAAGCGCATCGCTCCGGTACCCTCGACGACCCACGCGAGTACAAGGAGGCCGAGCAGGCTCGGCGGAAGCAGCGTGCGCCGCAGGTTGTCGAGCATCTTCCATTGCGCGACCGGCGACAGCGCGCGGGCGCGACGCCGCAGGATCCACGGCAACAGCTGCCAGTCGCCACGCGCCCATCGATGCGTGCGCGCCGCCGCCACCTCGGTATGCGCCGGATATTCCTCGAAGAGCTCGACGTCGCTGACGAATCCGCAGCGCGCGTAGCTGCCCTCCAGGAGGTCGTGACTCAGGATGGCATCGTCCGGCATACGGCCCTTGAGCGCCGCCTCGAACGCATCGACCTCGTACATGCCCTTGCCGGTGAAGGAGCCGCGGCCGAACAGGTCCTGGTGCACATCGGATACGTGAAACGTGTACGGGTCCACACCGCAGTGGCCGGAGAACCATTGCTGGTACCAGCTGCTCGAGCGGCGCGTCGGCAGCGTCGGCGTCACGCGCGGCTGCAGGATCGCGTAGCCGTCGGTCACGGCGCCGGTCGTCGCATCGAGACGCGGCCTGTTAAGCGGATGCAGCAGCGTTCCGACGAGTTCCGTCGCCACGCCGAACGGCATGATCGTGTCGGCGTCGAGCGTCATGACGAAGCGTACCGAGGCCGGCGGAAGCTGGAAGAACGGCGCGTCGCCGATGAACGACGTATCGGAGGCCCCGCGCAGCAGGCGGTTGAACTCGTGCAGCTTACCCCGCTTGCGCTCCCAGCCCATCCACGTGCCCTGCGCCGGATTCCACTGCCGGCGCCGATGGAACAGGTAGAAGATCCGGCCGCGCGAAACGTTGCCGTAGCGATCATTCAGCGCCTCGATCGCGCCGGCGGCCGCCTGCAGCAGCGCGGTGTCGTCGTCGCCGTGCTCCGCCGGCGCGTCCAGCCAGTCGGTCAGCAGCGCGAAATGAATGCTGCCCACGCTGACGCCATTCGACAGGAAATGCGTTTCGAGCATCCGCACGTGCTCGGCAATCGACTTCGACGAGGCGAGCATCGTGGGCACGACGACGAACGTGCGCATCGTCGCGTCGAGTCCGTTCGGCAGCTTCAGCCGTGGCATGTGGCGCGACGGCACGTGGTTGGACACGAGACGATTGACGAGCAGCAGCGCGATCTCCGACGCCGGCGCCAGCGCGAGCAGCGCATAGGCCCACAACGTCCATTCGGCGACACCATGCTCGGCGGCCGATGTCAGCAGCAGCGCGAGGATTCCGGCGACGGCGACGAACAGCGTTCCCGCGTAGATCGGCAGCGCATGATGGGCCTGCCGCGCGAGCAGGCGACGTAAGAGCGGGCGCCGGTAACCGACCTCGCGCTCGAACAGCGCGCGGCCGTCGCCGATGAGCCAGAAGCCGAGGTCGGCCGCTCGTGCGTCGCGGTCGCCAGCGAGGCCAGCCGCCTTTGCGACAACGGCATTGGCGATGTCGAGTTCGGCGTGCGAGGACCGTCGCGACAGGTCTTCGATCGCGCCGCGATAGCGGTCGCGCGTGATGAAGTCCATCGCCGGGAACAGCGGGTGCCGGGCGAGCGTGTGATTGACGAGGCTTGCCGACTCGACGAAATCGGGCCACTCGTACGACGACAGCATCCGCATGCTGGTGATGAGGTTGCGCACCGAGAGATCGGCGGCCGCCTGGCGGCTGATCTCCATCTGCACGACGGCTTCCGCGCTCGTGCCTTCGGCCGCGAGCCGCTGCGACAGTTCGTGCAGTGCGACGGCGGCCGCCGCGTCGCGATGCCGCAGCCGCTGGAACAGCTGGACGGTGAATGCGCGCGACCAGCCGGACGCCGTGCCGGCACTGACGAGCGACACGTCTTCGACGATGTCCGTCGCAAGACCTGTCAGCGCATCCGCGTAGCGGTCCGCCTGCTGGCGCCCCTGCATCGACGCAACGATGCGCACGGCGAGTCGCCGCGCGTTCTCCACCATCACGATGCGCAGCAGTGTCGGCAACGCCCACAGCTCCGCGAGCTCGAGCGTGTCCACCTTCTGATAGGCCGCGACGAAGCGCAGCAGGAGATCCGGGTCGAAGCGGCTGTCTGTATGCGCGACGAAGGCCCACGCGATGCCGTAGACGCGCGGAAGGCCCGCGAGGGCGCCGGTTTCGAGCGCAGGCAGGCGCTTGAAGAACTTCGCCGGCAACAGCGTGCCGATGTCGCGAAGCTGATCCTCGACAACGTGAAAGTTGTTGACGAGCCAGTCGGCGGCCGGCGTGATCAGCCGCTTTGCCTTCACCGCGTCGCTGATCGCCGCGTACGACTCGCGGAGCGCCGCCGCGTTGTCCCGGTTGCGGCGGTCGAATGGCCGCCACCGCGGCGGGCGCGTGCCCACCGGCTGTGCGGCAGCCAGCGAACGCGCGTGCTGCTCGAGCCGCTCGGGGCTGAACAATTCGGCCCACAGCGGTTCCTGCTCGTCCGCCCCCGCGTGGCGCGGCACGACGTACAGGCGTTTTCGAAAGGCGGGAATCATTGCGCGGGGGTCCGGCGTGGGTTGCAGAAGAGCGGCTGCCAGTGCTGAAGCGGACGGGCGAGGCGCCGACGACCCGACGCTGGTCAGCCGACGGCGCGGTGAAAACCGCAAGCGGCGCTCGTCGAGGCGATTGTACGATGGACGCGTCGTGGCGGACCGTTGCCGGCCGCGAAGGCGCCGGGGCGGCCGCCCACCTGCTACTATGGCCATCCCGCCGCAATGCCCCTGTTCGTGAATCTGGCGCGACTACTCCGCGTGCGTTCGACGCGCATGCAATGACGGCATCGTACTCACCGCGGCGGCTGACCATCGCCACGCGCGAGTCGCCATTGGCGCTGTGGCAGGCCGAGCACGTCCGCGCCCAGCTTGCCGCGCATTACCGCGGCTGCACTGTCGAGCTTCTCGGCCTCACCACGCAGGGCGACCGCATTGTCGACCGCCCGCTCGCGTCGATCGGCGGCAAGGGACTGTTCATCAAGGAGCTCGAGGCGGCGCTTCGCGACGGGCGTGCCGATCTCGCCGTCCATTCGCTGAAGGACGTGCCGATGGACGTTCCGGAAGGCTTCGTGCTGGCGGCGATTCCCGCGCGCGAGGACGCACGCGACGCGTTCGTTTCCACGCGTCACGCGACGCTTGCGGCGATGCCCGACGGGTCGGTCGTCGGCACGTCGAGCCTGCGCCGCGAGGCTCAACTGCGGGAGCGCTTTCCGCGCGTTGCGATCGAATCGCTGCGCGGCAACGTCGGGACTCGTTTGCGCAAGCTCGACGAGGGCCAATACGACGCGATCATCCTCGCGGCAGCCGGTCTCAAGCGGCTCGGCCTCGGTACGAGGATCCGCGCGTTCCTGGACCCCGACGACAGCATTCCCGCACCGGGGCAGGGCGCACTGGCCATCGAGTGCCGGTCCGACCGGCTGGATCTCGCCGCGGCGCTCGGCGTGCTCGGCGACCGCGCGACGACGCTCGCAACCGCGGCGGAACGGGCGTTCGCACGGGCGCTCGGCGGCGACTGCCGGACGCCGCTCGGTGCCTATGCGGAATGGGAGGAAGATCGGCTGTGGCTGCGCGGGCTGCTCGCCACGCGAAGCGGCGAGGACGTGCTGCGCGGCGAGCGCGAAAGCGCGGTCGTCGACGTCGACGGCGCCCAGGCACTCGGGGTTGCGCTCGCCGACGAGTTCCTCGCCCGGGGTGCCAACCGCCTCGCAATGACGCACGAGTGATCAGCGACCTCTATCCGCTGTCGGTTCCACCGCGCGACCCCGGGCCGCTCGAGGGACTGGGCATCGTGGTTACCCGGCCGCAGCGCCAGGCGGCGGTTCTGGCGGGCAAGGTAGCGTCGCTGGGCGGCGTTCCGATCATCTGGCCCGCGATCGTGATCCTGCCGCCTCCTGACGTGGAACCGCTTACTCGCGCGCATGCAATGCTCGCCGGCTACGACATTGCGATCTACGTATCCGCCAACGCTGTCGAGTTCGGCGCGCCGCCGCGCGGCACGTGGCCCGCGCGCGTCGTCGCGTACGCGCCCGGCCCCGGAACCGCCGAGGCACTGGCAGCCATGGGCGTGCCCGGCGCCTGTGTGCCCGCCACATCGTTCGACAGCGAGGGATTGCTCGAGCTGGCCGCGCTCGCCGACGTGAGCGGCAAGCGGGTGGTGATATTTCGCGGCGAAGGCGGCCGCGAGTTCCTCGGCAACACGCTCCGCGCGCGCGGCGCCGCGGTCGATCACGTGCCGTGCTATCGGCGCGTGGCGCCGACGTCGGGTGCCGGCGGTCTCGTCGAAGCGATGCGCGAGGGACGCGCCCACGCGCTGACGATGACGTCGAGCGAAGGGCTCGACAACCTGGTCGCGGCCATTGGCCCCGGCGGCCGCGACGTCCTGGCGCGCCTTCCACTGTTTGCCGCGCACCCTCGCATCGCCGAGCGCGCGCGAGAGCACGGGTTGCGCGCCGTCGAGACCGCGGGCGGCGATGCCGGCTTGCTCGCGGGTGTGCTCGAATGGTTCTCGGGCGCCGCGCGCGACACGGCCCCCCGGCGCGCTTGAAAAACTGCACGATCGACGAAGGGGTTTCATG
>JBDTNI010000205.1:0-4963 GCA_039933815.1 Betaproteobacteria bacterium | reverse complement strand
GGCGGCGGAGGGAACGTAGCGCGGCGTCGGAGGGAAAGTAGGGTCACACTCGACTTTTGGTGGCGAGGGCGACGCGCCGATCGAGTTTGCGGAAAAGTCGAGTCTGACCCTACTTTCCCCCGCGATGCGCTCGAAGTACGCGCGCACGACCGCCATGTATTGCGGATCGTCGAGCAGAAAGGCGTCGTGGCCGTGCGCCGCGCCGATCTCGGCATACGACACCTGGCGCTTGTTGTCGACGAGCGCCTTGACGATCTCGCGCGATCGCGCCGGCGCGAACCGCCAATCCGTCGTGAACGAAACGACCAGGAATCGGCAGGCCGCGGGCGAGAGCGCACGCGCGAGGTCGCCACCGGTCGAACGCGCCGGGTCGAAGTAATCGAGCGCCTTGGTGATGCGCAGGTACGTGTTCGCGTCGTAGTACTCGGCGAACTTCTCGCCCTGATGGCGCAGATACGACTCGATCTGGAACTCGGGGGCGAACGAGAACTTGAGTCCCTCGCGCAACTGGCGGCCGAATTTCGCCTCCATCTGCTCGTCGGACAGATACGTGATGTGGCCGATCATCCGCGCGACGCGCAGTCCGCGGCGCGGCTTCACGCCGTGCGCGTGAAAATTGCCGCCGTGGAATTCGGGGTCCGTCATGATCGCCTGCCGCGCGATCTCGTTGAACGCGATGTTCTCGGCGGACAGGTTGGGCGCCGCCGCGATGACCAGCGCGGAGCGGATGCGATGCGGATAGCGGATCGCCCAGTCGAGCGCCTGCATGCCACCGAGGCTGCCGCCCATGACCGCGGCCCACTGCACGATGCCGAGCCGGTCGGCCAGATGCGCCTGCGCATCGACCCAGTCCTCGACGGTCACGAGCGGAAATTCGCTGCCCCACGGCTCGCCGGTCGCGGGATTGGTCGAGACCGGCCCGCTCGACCCGAAACAGCTGCCGAGGTTGTTGACGCCGACGACGAAGAATCGGTCCGTGTCGAGCGGCTTGCCCGGCCCGACCATGTTGTCCCACCAGCCGACGTTGTCGGGTTCGCCGGCGTAATGGCCGGCGACGTGGTGGGACGCATTGAGCGCGTGACAGACGAGCACCGCATTGCTGCGCGCGTCGTCGAGCGTCCCGTACGTTTCGTAGGCCAGATCGTACTGCGGCAGGCTGCGACCGGAAGCGAGCGCGAGCGGCGTGTCGAAGTGCGCGCACAGGGGTTCGACGAGGCCGACCGAGCTTTCGAAGTGCTCTTCGCGCTCTACGCCGCCGGTTGTCGCGGAGAATGATGGCATTGCGGCCCACGAATCGACGCCGGCTTGCTTGGCGAGCACCGCGTGCGAGGCGCGCAGCGCCGCCGTCATCCGCTGTCGATCGAAGGGCCGGGTGTCGCGTTCACGCGATCCGCTTTAGCCGCATTTTTCGCCACTCGACCGGCGCGCGCCCGCAAGCTGGCTCAAATCGGCGCGTGGCGCATTCTAGCCGGTTGCGCCGGCGACGGCGGAACGACGGTTCAACGGCCGACCGTGCGTGAAGCCACCTTCACCCGGCGGCGGGCTTCAGCCGTTGAGCTTGTGCAGCAGCGCGACGAGCCTCTCGGGCTCGTCCGCGCGGCGGATGCGCGCCACCAGCGCCTTGCCCGCGGCAACGTCGGACTGGAGCACGCGCTGCTTGACGGCGAGCAGGTGCGACGGATGCATCGAGAACTCGCGCAGGCCGAGGCCGAGCAGAAGACGCGTCATTTGCAGGTCCCCGGCCATCTCGCCGCAGACGGCGATCGGCACGCCGGCCTTTCGCGCGGTGGCGATCGCCAGGCCGATCAGCCGGACGACAGCGGGATGCAGCGGATCGTACAGATGCGACACGGTGTCGTCGGCGCGATCGACGGCCAGCGTGTACTGGATCAGGTCGTTGGTGCCGATCGACAGGAAATCGAGCTTGCGAACGAACGCACCCATCGCGAGCACTGCCGCGGGAATCTCGATCATGCCGCCGACCTTGACGTCGGGATTGAACGGCACGCCCAGTTCGCGCAGGCTCGCCTTGGCGCGTGCGATCATCGCGAGCGTCTGGTCGATCTCGGACACCGACGCCAGCATCGGGATCAGGATCCGCACATTCCCGTAATGCGTCGCGCGCAGGATGGCGCGAAGCTGCGTCAGGAACAGGCGCGGCTCGGCGAGGCAAAACCGGATCGCGCGAAGTCCCAGCGCGGGATTCGGTGCGACGCGCGTCAGGCCGTCGAGGTCTTCCTTGTGCTTGTCGGCGCCGAGGTCGAACGTGCGGATCGTCACGGGCAGCCCCTGCATGCCGGCGGCCACTTCGCGGAATGCCTCGAACTGCTCGTCTTCCGTCGGCAACCCGGTACGGTTCAGGAACAGGAACTCGGAGCGGAACAAGCCGACGCCGGTCGCGCCGTTCTGCAGCGTCTGGTCGATGTCCTCGGGCAGTTCGATGTTCGCGTGCAGCTCGACGTGCTGGCTGTCGAGCGTATCGGCGCGCTTGCCGCGCAGCCGCCGCAGCTTCTGCCGCGCGAGCTCGAACTCGTTCTGCTTCAGCCGGTACTCGGCCAGCACCGCACGGTCGGGATTGACGATGACGACGTGGTTGCTGCCGTCGACGATCACGAGTTCGCCATCGCGGATGATCGACCGCGCATTGTGCGTCGCGACGACGGCCGGCACGTTGATGCCTCGGGCGACGATCGCCGTATGGGACGTCGCGCCGCCGAGATCGGTCAGGAATGCCGCGAAGTGGTGCTGCTTGAACTGGATGATGTCGGCCGGCGACAGGTCGTGCGCCACGAGGATGGTCTGCTCTTCGGCAGTGGCCGGCGGCAGCGTGCCCGGGCGGCCCATCAGGCGCTTCAGCACGCGCTCGCCGACCTGCAGCACGTCCGACTTTCGCTCGCGCAGGTACGAATCCTCGATCTGCTCGAACTGCTCGACCAGCACGGCCATCTGCAGCGTCAGCGCCCATTCCGCATTGCACCGCCGTTCCGCGATGATCCGCCGCGGCACCTCCGACAGCGTCGGATCGTTGAGGATCATCCAGTGAACGTCGAGAAACGCGCCGAACTCGCCGGGCGCGTCGCCGCCTGTCAGCACCGCGTGGAGGCCCTCGAGTTCGCGCTGGACCTCCTGGATCGCCGTTGCGAACCGATCGATCTCGGAAGGCACCTGCGACGGCGGAATGGAGTAATGCGCGACCTCGCGCGTCGCATGCGACACGAGGTGGGCGCGGCCGATGGCAATCCCGCCGGACACGCCGATGCCGTGGAGCGCGAAGCTCACCATGTCGGCGCGCTTCGGTTGCGGCGACGCGTCGCTAGCGGCGCGTCGCCGTGTCGTCGTCGAGCACCGCGACGATCGCCGCCATCGCCGCCTGTTCGTCGGGCCCATCGGTCTCGACGCGGACGGTCGATCCGAAGGCCGCGGCCAGCAGCATGACGGCGACGATGCTGCGCGCGCTCGCGCTGCGCAGGCCGTTCGCAATCGACACGCGACACCGGTAGCGCGACGCGGTCTCCACGATTCGCGCGCTGGCGCGGGCGTGGAGACCCTGACGGCATTTGATTCGAACGAGACGAGTCTGCATGCGGCAGTTCCGGACAACCGCCCGCAACGCCGGCACGGCGTGCGGACGCGGCAGTTGCTCGGTTATGGAGCCGGTCCATCGCGCATTGGTTCCGTCGGCGTGCGGCCCGGGATGCGCGCCGCGTCCTACTGGCCCTCGCCGAAACAGTCGCCCACGAGCGCACAGATGGCATCCATTGCCTGCGCCTCGTCCGAGCCGCTGATCTCCAGCGTCACCTTCGATCCCTTGCCGGCCGCCAGCATCATCACGCCCATGATGCTCTTCGCGTTGACCTTGCGGCCGTTGCGCATCAACTGTACGTCGCTGTCGAACTTGGCCGCGAGTTGCGTCAGCTTCGCCGACGCGCGCGCGTGCAGGCCCAGCTTGTTAATGATTTCGATTTCGCGGCTTAGCATGCACGGCCTCGGGCCCAACGTGCAGAACGCCTTCGCAACCCCCGGAGACGGCTTTCTTGATGAACGTATCCATGCCTTTCATCCGGTAAGTGAACGCTCGCACCAGCATCGGCAGGCTGACGCCGGCGATCACCTCGACACGCCCCGCGTCCGCGAGCTTGGCGGCAAGATTGCAGGGTGTCGCACCGTAGATGTCGGAAAGAATCGCGACGCCATCGCCGGTATCGAGCGCGGCGACGACCTGCCGCGCGCGCGGCAACAGCGCGAGCGGATCGTCCGCCGCGCCGACGGAGAACACGTCGAACTGCGGCGGGCGGGCGCCGAGCACGTGCGTCACCGCGTCGACGAGACTCTCGCCCAAGCTGTCGTGCGCGACAATCAGGATGCCGATCATGCGCGAGCGCACGCGCGCAGCAGCGCAGCGGCGAACAGCCCGCCGACATCGAAGCCGGATTGCTCCGTGATCTCGACGAAGCACGTCGGGCTGGTGACGTTGACCTCGGTCAGGAAGTTGCCGATGACGTCGATGCCCACCACCAGCAGGCCCGCGGCCCACAGCGGTCCCGCCAGCGCCCCGGCGATTTCGCGGTCCCGCGGCGACAGCGGCTTCGCCACGCCGACGCCGCCCGCGGCGAGGTTGCCGCGCGTCTCGCCAGCCCTGGGGACGCGCGCCAGCGAATACGGCACGACGTCGCCGCCGATCAGCAGGATGCGCTTGTCGCCTTGGGCGATCTCGGGAATGAACCGTTGCGCCATCACCGAGCGCTCGCCCAGATGCGAAACGGTCTCGACGATGACGTTGCGGTTCGGATCGTCGGCCCGGATGCGGAACACCGACACGCCGCCCATCCCGTCGAGCGGCTTCACGATGGCGTCGCGATGCTCGTCGATGAACGCGCCGATCAGGCCAGCGTCGCGGGTGACAAGCGTCGGCGTGATGAATTCGCGAAACCCGGCGATTGCCAGCTTCTCGTTGTAATCGCGA
>JBDTNI010000204.1:0-4964 GCA_039933815.1 Betaproteobacteria bacterium | reverse complement strand
CCGAGCTCACGCTGAACCTGCTGCCCAACGCGCACGCCGTGCTGTTCCTGCTGTCCGCCGATGCCGGCGTCACGAAGACCGACCTCGATGTCTGGAACGCGCATCTCGCCGGTGAGGACGAGGCGACGAAGGCCGCGCGCATCGTCATCCTGAACAAGATCGACGGTTTGTGGGACGACATGAAGGAGGCGGTCGAGGTCAATGCCGAGATCGACCGCCAGGTCGAGGCCAGCGCGCGGATGCTCGACATCTCGCCCGCACAGGTGTTTGCCGTGTCCGCGCAGAAGGGCCTGCTCGCCAAGGTCAACGGCGACGATGCTCTCCTCACGCGCAGCCGGCTGCCGGTGCTCGAGCACTCGCTGTCGAGAAAGCTCATCCCGGCCAAGCGCGATCTGGTCGGGGCCGCGATGCAGGTGGAGCTGCGGGCGCTGACGTCGTCGATCCGGGCAATCCTCGACTCGCGCGCTGCCGGCATCGTCGAGCAACTGTCCGAGCTCACTGCGCTGCGGGGCAAGAACCAGGACGTCGTCGAGCACATGATGTCGCGCATCAAGGAGGAAAAGGAGCGGTTCGAGCGCGGGCTCGCGCGCTACACGGCGCTGCGCACCGTCTTCACGCAGCAGACGAACGACCTCTTCGACGTGATCGGCCTGTCGGCGCTGCGGCAGAACGCCGCGAGTACGCGGCAGCGCATCGAGGACAGCCCGTTCACGAAGGGCGTGCGCGACGCGATGGGCGAGTTCTTCGCGCGACTGCGCGCCGACTTCGACCAGGCCGGGCGGCAGGGCGCCGAGATCCACGACCTGATGCGCGCGATGTACACGCGATTCGCTCACGAGAACGCGATCGAGCTCTACGTACCGCCGCAGCTGTCGGTGTTGAAGTACCTGAAGGAGATCGAGCGGATGGAGCGCGCGTACAACACGCACTTCAACACACTGTGGAACATGGTCAGCAAGGCGAAGTACCCGCTGATGAAGCAGTTCTTCGAGACAATCGCGTCGCGCGCACGTTACATCTACAAGATCGCGAACCGCGACATCGAGGGGTGGCTCAAGGCCGTGATGTCGCCGCTGGAAACGCAGGTCCGCGAACATCACCTGCAGCTTCGGCGCCGCCTCGACAGCGTGCGCCGCATCCATCGCGCGAGCGACGAGCTCGAAAGCCGCATCCAGGAGCTCGAGCAGTCGCGCGAGGCGCTCGACGCGCAGCGAATCGGCCTGAAACAGCAGGGCGGCACGCTCGACATGATCATCGAGGCACCGGACGCGATGCCGCTGGCCGCCAACGGCTGACGGGCTTCAGCGCGCGGTCGCGCCGCGCCTTGCCATCAGGCCCTCGTACTTCCGCTGCAGCACCGCTCTGGACTCGACGACGTCGGGGTTCACCGGGATGCAGTCGACCGGACAGACGACGCGGCACTGGGGCTCTTCGAAGTGACCGACGCACTCGGTGCACTTCCCGGCGTCGATCTCGTAGATCTCGACACCCTGCGAAATTGCGTCGTTCGGGCATTCGGGCTCGCAGACGTCGCAGTTGATGCATTCGTCAGTGATCATCAGCGCCATCGCGGTTCCTTTGCCGGCGTTCCGGCGCATCCCGGGCGATCGGTCCTTTTTAATTGCATTGTCAGCGGGCCGCCTTGCGGCGCAGCCGTTCGGCGACGTCCGGATGCACGAACTTGGAGACGTCGCCGCCGAAGCGCGAGATCTCGCGGACGATCGTGGCCGATATGAACATGTATTTCTCGTCGGGCGTCAGGAACAGCGTTTCGACATCCGGATAGAGGTTCCTGTTCATTCCCGCCATCTGGAATTCGTATTCGAAGTCCGAAACGGCACGCAGCCCGCGCAGGATGGCCTGTGCTCCCTGGGCGTGGACGAAATCCATCAGCAGCGACGCGAATCCCACGACCTCGACGTTGGGGAACGGTTGCAGCACCTCGCGGGCCATCGCCAGCCGCTCGTCGGTGCTGAAATACGGACGCTTCGATTCGCTGTCCGCGATCGCGACGACGACCGAATCGAACAGCCGCGCCGCCCGCCGGACCAGATCCTCGTGGCCGCGGGTGAACGGGTCGAACGTACCGGGGTAGACGACCTTCATCAGGCGTTCGTCAGGCTATGGGCGTCAACAGATGATAATGCACCGCCCCGGCGCGGGCGTGCTTCGCCACCCTGAGCGACGGTGGTGCAACGAGGGCACGCGCCGCCTCGGCGTAGACGCGCGCTCCGGGCGCAAGACGGGGGAGAAGCGCTGCGAACCGTGCGTCCCATGCATCGTCGTCGAACGGCGGGTCGAGGAAGACGACATCGAAGCGCCGCTGCTCGAGCCGCAAGTGGCGAAGCGCGTCGCCGACGTGAGATTCCAGCCCCGCCGCCCCGAACCGTTCCGCGACGCCGCGGAGCGACGCGATCAGCGCGGGGCTTCGGTCGACGGCGACGGCGAGCGTCGCGCCGCGAGACAGCGCTTCGAGCGACAGCACGCCGGTCCCGGCGTACAGCTCGAGCGTTGCCGTGCCGGTCAGGTCCTGGTCCAACCAGTTGAACAACGTCTCGCGCACGCGATCCGGCGTGGGCCGCACGCCGGCGCCGACGACGACCGGAACGGTGCGGCCGCGGAACGTGCCGCCGATGATGCGGACGCGCTGGGGAGCTGCCACGGGGCGGATCGGTCGTCGATGTCGAGCGGGTAGAATTCGAGTTTACCCGCGCGCCGGATCGGCCTCGATCGGCGCCTCCGCCAACGCCAGTGTTCGACCTCTTCAAACGCAAGCCCGCGCCGAAGTCGCCGCCGGCCGAGCCTCCGGCGGCCGAAACGACTGCAGCACCGGCGCACCCGGCGGAGAACATTGCGCCCACGCAAGTCGAAGCGCGCGCCGCGCCCGTCGACGCTCGTGTTGCGCCGTCGCCGCAGGCACCGGCCGCAAGATCGTCGTGGGCCGACCGCCTGAAGGCCGGGCTCGGGTTGTCGCGCGACAAGCTGTCGGGTGCACTGACCGGCGCTTTCCGTCGGCGCGTGCTGGACGACGAAGCACTCGACGAGCTCGAGTCGGCGCTGCTGCAAGCCGATGTCGGCCTCGCGGCGACCGAGCATCTGCTCGAGGACCTGCGCGCCCGCTACCGGCGCGCCGGGAATGACGCCGACCCCCGGACGCTGTTGCGGGCGGCGTACGCCGACCTGGTCCGGCCGCTTGAATCGGACGTGACGGTCACGACGGCGCGGCCTTACGTGATCATGCTTGCGGGCGTCAACGGCGCCGGCAAGACGACATCCATCGGCAAGCTCGCGAAATGGCTTCAGCAGCGCAAGTTCTCGGTGCTGCTCGCGGCGGGCGACACGTTCCGCGCCGCAGCGCGCGAACAACTGTCGGCATGGGGCGAGCGCAACGGCGTGGCGGTCATCCAGCAGGCCGGCGGCGACCCGGGTGCCGTGATGTTCGACGCCGTCAACTCGGCGCGCAGCCGCGGGGTCGACATCGTGCTGGCGGACACCGCGGGGCGGCTGCCGACGCAGGCCAACCTGATGGACGAGCTGCGCAAGATCCGCAAGGTGCTGGCGAAGGCCCGCGACGGCGCGCCCGACGAGATCTGGCTCGTGCTCGACGCCAACACGGGGCAAAACGCACTCGCGCAGGTCAAGGCCTTCGACGCGGCCGTCGGGTTGACCGGGCTCATCCTGACCAAGCTGGACGGCAGCGCCAGAGGCGGGATCATAGCGGCCATCGCCCGTCAACACCCGATCCCGCTCAAGTTCATCGGGATCGGCGAAGGGGTCGACGATCTGCGGCCGTTCCGGGCCGACGAATTCGTCGAAGCGCTGCTGCCGTCGGAACCTGACCCGCCGTAGTCCGGGCCGCCTGCGAGCACTCACTCACATCCCGTTCAGCTCGCGCCAGCGAACCCGCGCACCGCGGTCGGGGTCTATGGCGTTGTGGCGTTTGATCCCGCATCGCTGTAAGGCAACCCCGCAATACCCGACTGAATCAGTCAGGAACTTTTCCTCCCGTTAGCACTCTGATAGTACGAGTGCTAAAATTGAAGGCGGCGGCACTCGGGAGTCTGTCAGGCCGCCCTGCAAAAGGAGAACTCGATGTCCGGAAGTGCACTGGCGTTTCCGACCCCTGCCTCGCTGGGGAGTCTCGATCAGTACATTCAGGCGGTGAACCGCTTTCCGTTGCTCTCTGCCGAGCAGGAGACCGAGCTCGGTCGCCGTTGGCGTGAGAGCGAGGACGTGGACGCTGCGCGCCAGCTCGTCCTGTCACACCTGCGGCTCGTGGTTGCCGTGTCACGCAAATACATGGGCTACGGCCTGCCGCAGGCGGACCTCATCCAGGAAGGGAACATCGGCCTGATGAAGGCAGTGCACCGTTTCGACCCCGAACGGGGCGTGCGGCTCGTGTCGTTCGCGCTGCACTGGATACGCGCCGAGATCCACGAGCACGTGCTCCGCAATTGGCGGCTGGTGAAGATCGCGACGACCAAGGCGCAGCGCAAGCTGTTCTTCAATCTGCGCAGCATGAAGCGCTCGTCGGCGGCGCTGACGCATCTGCAGGCGGACGAGATCGCGCTGAAGCTCGGCGTCAAGCCCGAGGAAGTGCTGGAGATGGAAACCCGCATTTCGGGCGGGGACGTGTCGCTCGACCCGGTGCCCGGCGACGAGGAAGCGGTGACGCCAATCGCGTTTCTCGCGGACCCGGACGACGAGCCGGCGAAGATCCTCGAACGGACCCAAGCCGCCTCTAACCGGAGCGATGGCTTGCGTACCGCGATGGCACAGCTCGATGATCGGAGCCGCAGGATCATCGAGGCGCGCTGGCTGCGCGAGGACGACGACGCGTCGACGCTGCAGCAGCTGGCCGACGAATACGGCGTGTCGGCCGAGCGGATACGCCAGATCGAGAGCAAGGCGCTGAAGACGATGCGCTCGCAGATGGCGACGCTTCAGTAATCGCATTCGCAACC
>JBDTNI010000203.1:0-4982 GCA_039933815.1 Betaproteobacteria bacterium | reverse complement strand
CGCTTCTCGACGTCGGCCTGCTTGCGTTGCACGTCCTCCTGCTGGCGCGCCATCAACTCCTGCGTCTGGCGGGCCTCTGCCTCACGGGCGGCGATCTCCTCGGGCGGGAGCACACCGGGCGCAGGCGCTGCAACGCTGGGCGCTTCCTCGACTACCGGCGCGGCCAACACCGCGGGCTGCTCCTCTTCGCGACGGACGAGCACGCGCTTCTTGCGCACTTCGACCTGGATCGTGCGCGACTTTCCGCTCGAGTCGGCGGCCTTGATCTCGGACGTCTGCTTGCGCGTCAGCGTGATGCGCTTCTTGCCGTCGCCCGCGGCGCCGTGCTGGCGACGCAGATAGTCGAGCAGGCGCGTCTTGTCCTGCTCGGACAGGTCGTCGCCCTGCTTCTTGCCCGCGACGCCTGCCGCGGAAAGCTGTTCAAGCAGCGCGCCGGCCGGCATCTTCAGGTCCGTCGCGAATTGTTCGATCGTCGTATGCGCCATGCGCTCTCCCGTACTGCCCCTCGTTGCGGCTTTGCCCTGACGTTCCTGCTGCAGCGTTGCCGGACTGCGTCTGAACCGCGGCGCGAAGAACCGCGGAACGGATGCGACGCCGTCGGCGCGTCAGCCCGGCTTCAAACGGTTGCCCCCGGCTGCGGTGTATCCGCCGCGGCCTCGAACCAGTGCGCCCGTGCCTTCATGATCAGATCCTGCGCCTTCGTCGCGTCCATGCCCGTCAGCTCGACGAGCTCGTCGCCGGCGAGATCGGCGAGCGCGTCGCGCGTCGTGATCCCGTTCGCCGCGAGCTTGCTCGCGATGTCGGTGTCCATCCCTTCGAGCGCCAGCAGTGCCTCCTCGACGTTCTCCACGCTTTCCTCGCGCGCGATGGCGTCGGTCAGCAGCGCGTTGCGCGCCCGCGAGCGGAGCTCGGTGACCGTGTCCTCGTCGAAGGCCTCGATCTCGTTCATCTCCGTGATGGGGACATAGGCGACTTCTTCAAGCGACGTGAAGCCTTCGCCGATCAGGATGTCGGCGACTTCCTCGTCCACGTCGAGCTTCGCGATGAAAAGACCGCGCAGCCGGCCGGTCTCGGCCTCGTGCTTCTGCTGCGATTCCTCGACGCTCATCAGGTTGAGTTCCCACCGCGTCATTTCCGACGCGAGCCGCACGTTCTGGCCACTGCGCCCGATGGCGATCGCGAGATTCTCCTCGTCGACGACGACGTCCATCGCATGCCGCTCCTCGTCGACGACGATGCTCTGCACCTCGGCCGGCGCGAGCGCATTGATGACGAGCTTGGCCGGATCTTCCGACCACAGCACGATGTCGACGCGCTCGCCGGCCAGTTCGTTGGTCACGGCGGTGACGCGCGAGCCGCGCATGCCGATGCACGTTCCCTGCGGATCGAGACGCGGATCGTTCGACTTGACCGCGATCTTGGCGCGGATGCCGGGATCGCGCGCGGCCGCCTTGATCTCGATCAACCCCTCCTCGATCTCGGGCACCTCGAGCTCGAACAGGCGCATGATGAATTCCGGCGCGACGCGCGACAGGATCAGCTGCGGCCCTTTCGCCGTGCGGTCGATCTTCATCACGTACGAGCGGACGCGGTCGCCGACGCGCAGCATCTCCTTCGGGATCAGCTGGTCGCGGGGGATCAGTCCCTCGATCCGTCCGGACTCGACGATTACGTTGCCGCGCTCGATGCGCTTGACAGTACCGGACAGCAGGTTGTCTTCACGCTCGAGGAAGTCATTCAGTATCTGCTCGCGCTCCGCGTCGCGGATCTTCTGGAGGATCACCTGCTTGGCTGCCTGCGCGCCTATGCGGCCGAACTCGACCGGCTCGAGCGGTTCCTCGACGACCTCGCCCATCTCCAGCACGGGATCCCGCTCACCGGCATCGGTGATCGCGATCTGGTGCGCGGGCTCCTCGTGGTCCTCGTCGGGCACGACCGTCCAGCGGCGGAATGTCTCGTAGTCGCCGGTTTCGCGGTCGATCGACACGCGCGCATCGATGTTGTCGGCGTACTTCTTCTTCGTCGCGGAGGCGAGCGCCGCTTCGAGCGCCGTGAAGACGATCTCCTTCGGCACGTTCTTCTCGCGCGACAGCGCGTCCACGAGCAACAGTAGTTCGCGGTTCATGTTCCTTTTCTCCAGTCGATCGCGGGAACCAGGCGCGTGCGGGCAATCGTTCCGAACGGAAACGACTTCACGCCGGCGGCCGTTTCGACGAGCACGTCATCGCCGTCGATGCCCCGCAGAATGCCCTTGATCCGTTTCGCGCCTTCTACCGGCGCCGCGAGCGTCAGCTGCGCCTCGTGCCCTGCAAATCGCGCGTAATCCGCGAGCCGTTTCACCGGTCGATCGAGCCCGGGCGACGATACCTCGAGCCGCTCGAACTCGATCGCCTCGACGACGAAGAGCCGCGTCAGGTGGTTCGATACCCGCGCGCAGTCTTCGACGCTCACCCCGTCGGCCTTGTCGATGAACACGCGCATGAGACGGCTTCTCGCCGCCATGTCCCAGTCGACCAGCTCGTAACCCAGCGCGGGCACCGTGCGCTCGAGGAGCTCGCCGAGCGCCAGTCCGCTCGCCTCGGGCGCGTCGTCGCCGGTACGCAACCCGCGCGACGTCTCGACCGAGTCCTCGGTCTCACCGGTCAACGCCACTCCCGCCCGCTTCGCACGCATCCGTCGCCACCAAAAAAAAATGGGCTGCGCCCAGCCCATTTCGCCTTACTTATCCGGTCGGATTATAGCAGAAAAACGCGCGTTTTGTCAGTCCGGGACAGTAGCGCGGTCATCCGCGCTACACTGCCGGAACTCCGCCGCCGGCCCGAAAATTAGTCCGATGACCGAACCGCTTCCCGTCGCCATCAGCGGCGATCACACGCTGGATTTGCTGCCGGCGCTCGCCAACCGGCATGGCTTGATCACCGGTGCGACCGGCACCGGCAAGACCGTCTCGCTGCAGGTGATCGCCGAAAGAATGAGCGGCATCGGCGTCCCGGTGTTCATGGCCGACGTGAAGGGTGACCTCGCTGGCATGAGCCAGGCGGGGGCGATGTCGCCCAAGCTGGGCGAGCGGCTCAAGCAGATCGGTACCGACGCCCCGGTCTTCGCGGCGAATCCGGTGGTCTTCTGGGACGTATTCGGCGAGCAGGGCCATCCGCTGCGCGCAACGGTGACCGACCTCGGCCCCCTTCTCCTCGCGCGAATCCTGAACCTCAACGACACGCAGCAGGGTGTCATGGCGATCGTGTTCAAGTTCGCCGACGACAACGGCCTGCTGCTGCTCGATCTCAAGGACCTGCGCGCACTGCTGCAATACGTGTCGGACAACGCCGGAACGCTGCAGGCGAACTACGGCAATGTCTCGGCCGCGTCGGTCGGTGCCATCCAGCGCGGGCTGCTCGCCCTCGAGCAGCAGGGCGGCGCGCATTTTCTCGGCGAGCCGATGCTGAACATCGATGACCTGCTGCAGACCGACGGCGGGCGGGGCACGATCAACATTCTGGCCGCCGATCGCCTGATGCAATCGCCGATGCTGTACGCGACGATGCTGCTCTGGCTTCTGTCGGAACTCTACGAGCGCCTGCCCGAGGTCGGCGACCGCGATCGGCCGAAGCTCGTATTTTTTTTCGACGAGGCCCACCTGCTGTTCAACGACGCGCCGAAGGCGCTGCTCGACAAGATCGAGCAGGTGATCCGCCTCGTGCGTTCCAAGGGCATAGGCGTGTTCTTCGTGACGCAGAACCCGCTTGACGTGCCCGACGTGGTGCTGGGGCAGCTCGGCAATCGCGTTCAGCACGCGCTGCGGGCGTTCACGCCGCGGGACCAGAAGGCCGTGAAAGCGGCGGCGTCGACGCTTCGGGCGAACCCGGCGCTCGACACCGAAAAGGCGATCACCGAACTCGGCGTCGGCGAGGCGCTGGTCTCCTTTCTCGACGACAAGGGGCGCCCCGGCGTCGTCGAGCGAGCGTATGTATTGCCGCCGGCGTCGCGGATCGGCCCGATCACGCCGGACGAGCGCAAGGCCGTGCTCGACCGCTCGCCGCTGAAAGGGACTTACGACACTGCCGTGGACCGCGAATCGGCCTACGAGAAACTCGCCGGCCGCGCCGCCGTTTCGGCAGGTGCCGACCCGGCGAAAGCCGGCGCCGGCGGCGGGTTCCTGGATTCGCTGAAAGGCTCGCTCGGTGGTCTGATGACCGGCAGCGGACGCAAAGACAGCCTCGTCGAGGCGATGGCGAAGAGCGCGGTGCGGACGATGGGCTCGACAGTCGGCCGCGAAATCGTCCGCGGCGTGCTCGGCTCGCTGCTCGGCGGGCGGCGCCGCTGACACCGGGGCGGCTTCCGCTGAAGCGGCTTCGGCCGCGAAACACCCGCGTCAGCCCGCCGGCGATTCCATCTGCGCAAAGACCTCCTCGGCCCAATGGAACGCCGAGTTGGCCGCCGGAACGCCGGCGTAGATCGCGCACTGCATCAGCACCTCGCGGATCTCGTCCTTCGTCACGCCGTTGTTGAAGGCGGCCCTGCAGTGCAGCTTGAACTCGTCGACGCGGTTCAACGCGACCATCAGCCCGAGCGTCAGCAGGCTGCGCGTGTGCCGCGGCAGTCCCGGGCGCGTCCAGATCTCGCCCCACGCGTAACGCGTGATCAGCGCCTGGAACTCCGCGTTGAAATCGTTGCGCTTGCCAAGCGACCGATCGACGTGCGCATCGCCCAGCACCGCTCGTCGAACCGCAAGCCCATTTTCGAAACGCTCATCGTCGTTCATTCGTCACTCCCGTCGTCCGGTCAGGAACGACATCATCGCCTGCGTGAACGCGGAGGCTGCCTGAACATTCGACAGATGAGGCGCGGGTAGCTCGACGTAACGCGCATCGGCGATGTGCTCGACGATGTAGCGCCCGTCCGGCGGCGGCGTCGCAAGGTCGTCCGCACCGGCGATCACCAGTGTCGGCGCGTGAATGTGCGACAACAGGTGTCGCGCGTCC
>JBDTNI010000202.1:0-4993 GCA_039933815.1 Betaproteobacteria bacterium | reverse complement strand
TCGCGCGCTTGATGCCGTCGACCAGCGATTCCCGGCAGCCGTAGAGGTTGTCGAACTTGCTCTTCGTCACCGAATCGTTCACGTTGATCGCCGGGAACCCGAGACGTCCCTGGCGATGCATCTCGTAGAGCCGCTTGACGCCGGTGGTCGTCTCCTCGGTGACGCCGCGGATCTCGCGCTTGATCCGCGAGTAGAAGTCGGGCGTCTGGTCGAGCCGCTTTGCGATCGCCGCGAACAGCGATGTCTCCTCCTCGCCGGTCGGCCTCGCGATGACGCTGCGATCCTGCTCCGCCTGCGTGCCAAGATGGACCAGCAGCGTTGCGTCGCCGCCGTCGTCGAGGATCATGTTCGGCGCGCGCCCGCCCGGCCATTCGAAGATGCGATGCGTGAATTCCCAGTAGCGGTCGAGCGTCTCTCCCTTGTAGGCGAACACCGGCGTGCCGCGTGCGGCGATCGCGGCGGCCGCGTGATCCTGCGTCGAATAGATGTTGCACGATGCCCAGCGCACGTCGGCGCCGAGCGCCTGCAGCGTTTCGATCAGCACGGCGGTCTGGATGGTCATGTGCAGGCTGCCCGCGATGCGCGCACCCCGCAGCGGCTGCGTCGGCGCGAATTCCTCGCGGATCGACATCAACCCCGGCATTTCGGTTTCGGCGATCGCAATTTCCTTGCGACCCCACCCGGCCAGCGTCAGGTCGGCGACCTCGTGGTCGGCGATCCGTCCCGTTTCATTCACAGCATTCATCGGTCACTCCGTTGATGACGGGCGACGCTCAGGGGAACGCGGTGACCAGGACCACCCGTTGTCCGCCCGAACAGTCGCGGTTCAACGAGCGCGGTTGCGGCGAGGCATCCAGGCGGGATGCCCCGGCCCCGAGCCTGGCCCGGCGGGGTGCCGGGTTGCAACGCTCCTCGGGGCATCGAGTCGATATTGTAGCAAAACCGGTCGCTTGCGCGACGGGGCGGCGCGCCCCCTCGGTGTCCGCCGCGTCGACTTCCTGCGCGAGCAGCGCGTTGGCGAGGCTCGACTCGCGTTTGTAGACTCGATGGGCTTCGTCTGGCGGCATAGATGCGCTTTCGCGCCGGCGCCAGGCGATCGCAGCAGGCGAAAGGCATGGTCGGGGGCGCACCGCGCCGTTCGCCAACATTTCTGCCCCGCAAAAGGGCCGTCGACGCTGCCCGCGGGCTCGTGACCAACCTGTGACGTCAGGCCTTCTTGATCTTCTCGAGCATCTTGAACAGGCCCTTCGGAGAACCGATGAACATCCGCTTGAACGTCTTGGGCAAGCAACGTCGCTCGAGGGTATTGCGGCGGGTGCGGCTGCGTTCGGCCATCTGAGGATTCTCCGGTAAGCAAGATCCGCGGTCAGCTGCGTAAAACCGTTGATTATACCCCGAGCATGCAACGCTGGCCGGTCCCGGCCGTCAATGCGGTCAGCGCTGGCCGATCTTCGCGCTGCCGAACACGCCGGCCGTTTCGCGGGGCGCGCTGCGCAGGTACTGGGGCGGGGGCTCGACGGTTGCGCCGAGCGCAGCGGCCGCGTGCCACCCCCACCGCGGTTCCCACAGGAATCCGCGTGCGAGCGCGACAAGGTCGGCGTCGCCATCGGCAACGATGGACTGGGCGTGGTCGGGCGCCGTGATGAGACCCACCGCCATCGTGCACGCGCCGGTGGCGACGCGAACACCGCGCGCCAGGTGCACCTGATAACCCGGCCCGAGCGGAATCTTCTGCGCGGGCGACACCCCGCCACTGGAGCAGTCGATCCAGTCGCAGCCCCGCGCGATCAATCGACTGGCGATTTCGATCGAATCGTCGAGCGTGATGCCGCCGTCGACCCAGTCGGTGCACGACAGTCGGACGCCGAGCGGCCGCCCGGCCGGCCACGCCCCGCGAACGGCGTCGAAGACCTGGAGGGGGAAACGAAGCCGGTTGTCGAACGATCCGCCGTAGTCGTCGGTGCGACGATTGGCAATCGGCGACAGGAACTGGTGGAGAAGGTAGCCGTGCGCCATGTGCAGCTCGAGCGCGTCGATGCCGGCGCGCGAAGCGCGTCGCGCGGCTGACGCGAATGCGTCCAGGATCGCCGCGAGTGCGCGACCGTCGAGTGCTTCGGGCGGCGCTTCGCCAGCGGCGTGCGGAAGCGGCGACGGCGCGATCGGAATCCAGCCACCGGCTCCAACCGGGATCAGCTGCCCGCCTTCCCACGGCACGTGCGAAGACCCCTTGCGCCCCGCATGCGCGAGCTGCATCGCCACCGCGACGGGCGGCGCCTGCTCGCGCGCCCGCGCGAGCGTTCGCGTCAGCGCCGCTTCGGTCGCGTCGTCGTAGAGTCCGAGGCAGCCCGGCGTGATCCGACCCTCGGCGGTGACGGCGGTGGCCTCGATCGACACCAGTCCGGCGCCCGACATCAAGAGGCTCGCCCAGTGGGCGAGGTGCCAGTCGGTGGCACAACCGTCGATTGCCGAGTA
Organism: Betaproteobacteria bacterium; assembly: GCA_039933815.1. Classification (GTDB taxonomy): domain Bacteria; phylum Pseudomonadota; class Gammaproteobacteria; order Burkholderiales; family Casimicrobiaceae; genus VBCG01. Next base: position 2,521 of record JBDTNI010000202.1, on the reverse strand, counting down.
CTGGCACATCGGCGACACGACGATGCGGTTGCGAAGCGTCAGCGCCCGCAGCCGAAACGGATCGAACAGATTCGCGCGATCCGACGGCTGCGACGCGTCAGTCGGCGGCAACGGCCGCTTCGCGAAGTCCCGCGGCTTCGCGCAACGCCTCGACCTTGTCGGTCGCTTCCCACGTGAATTCCGGCTCGTCGCGGCCGAAGTGGCCATACGCAGCGGTCTTGCAGTAGATCGGCCGTAACAGGTCGAGCATCCGGATGATGCCTTTCGGGCGCAGGTCGAAATGGGCGTTGACGAGCTCGACGATCCGGGCGTCGGAAATGCGGCCCGTACCTTCCGTGTAGACGGTGACGTTGATCGGCTTGGCGACGCCGATCGCGTACGAGACCTGCACCTGGCACTGCTTCGCGAGGCCCGCCGCGACGATGTTCTTCGCGACATAGCGCGCCGCATACGCCGCCGAGCGGTCGACCTTCGACGGGTCCTTTCCCGAGAACGCGCCGCCACCGTGCGGGGCAGCGCCGCCGTACGTGTCGACGATGATCTTGCGGCCGGTGACGCCGGCGTCGCCGTGCGGCCCGCCGATCTCGAAGCGGCCGGTCGGATTTACCATGAACCGCGTCCCCGTCAGCATCTCCTTGGGAAACACCGGCTTCACGATCTCCTCGATGACGGCCTCGGCGAGCTCCTTCTGCCGATCGTTCATCGACGGATCGTGCTGCGTCGACAGCACGACGGTGTCCACGCTGCGCGGCTTGCCGTCGACGTAGCGGACGGTGACCTGTGATTTCGCATCCGGCCGCAGCCACTTGAGGCGCCCGTCGCGCCGGACTTCGCTCTGGCGCTGCACGAGCCGGTGCGCGTAATAGATCGGGAAGGGCATCAGCGTCGGCGTTTCGTCGCACGCATAGCCGAACATCAGCCCCTGGTCCCCGGCGCCCTGGTTCAGGTAATCGTCGGACGCGCGGTCGACACCCTGCGCGATATCCGGCGACTGGCGCCCGTAGCAGACCATGACGGAACAGCCGTCGGCGTCGAAGCGCAGCGCCGGATCGTTGTAACCAATGCGCCGGATCGTGTCGCGCGCGACCCGCGCATAGTCGACGTTGGCCGAAGTCGTGATCTCGCCGGCCATGACGACGAGGCCCGTCGACACCAGCGTCTCGGCCGCGACACGTCCGGTCGGATCATGCTCTAGAATCGCGTCCAGCACCGCGTCGGAGATCTGGTCTGCAACCTTGTCGGGATGTCCTTCGGACACCGACTCCGACGTAAAGAGGAATTCGCTCATCCACCGCTCCGCATCGAATGACGCGCCGGCCGGGACCGCATCGCGTAAAGGCATGAATTCTAACAGATGCTCCCTCGGCGGACCCCGCCGCCCGCCGGCGGCGGACGTGCGGTGGCGCGGGGTTCGCGCGTGGTCGTTCCCCGATCCACGCCGATGAGCGCGCCGGACATCCGGCGCGCTGACCGCGCGTCGGTATCGCTTGCCGCACGGCTGCTCGCCGGCGGACGGCTCGTCGCGTTTCCGACGGAAACCGTCTACGGCCTCGGCGCCGATGCCGGCAGCGCCGCGGCGGTCGGGCGCCTCTTCGAAATCAAGGGGCGCCCTGCCGATCATCCGCTGATCGTGCACGTCCACGACCTCGCGGCCGCACGCGGCTGGGGCCGGCTGTCACCGCAGGCGCTGGCGCTCGCCGACGCGTTCTGGCCGGGACCGCTGACGCTGATCGTGCCACGCGCGTCGCACGTGCTCGACGCCGTGACCGGCGGGCAGGACAGCGTCGGACTGCGCGTGCCGGTGCATCCGGTGGCGCGGGCGCTGCTCGGCGAATTCAATGGGGGCATCGCCGCGCCGTCGGCGAACCGCTTCGGCCACGTATCCCCGACGACCGCGCGTCACGTCGCCGACGACTTCGACGCGGGGATCGACCTCATTCTCGACGGCGGTCCGTGCGACATCGGCATCGAAAGCACGATCGTGTCGTGCATGAACGCGTCGGCTGCGCTCCTTCGTCCGGGCGGCATCGGCGCCGATGCGATCGCCGCCGTCCTCGGCCACGCGCCCGCGGCACCCGACGCGGCGTCGCCGCGCGTGTCGGGTGCGCTGCCGTCGCACTACGCGCCGCGCACGCCGGCGGAGCTCGCGGACTACGACGTACTGCGGGCGGAACTCTCGCAGCTGGAGGGCCGCGACGAGCGCGTGGCGGTGCTCGCCCGCAGCGCGAGCGCCCCTGAAGGCTTCGACGGCGTCTGGGTCGTCGCTTCCGACGATCCCGCCACGTACGCGCGGACGCTGTATGCGAATCTGCGCGCGCTCGACGACGCCGGCGCCGATGCCATCCTCATCGAAAACGTGCCCGGCGGTCGAGAATGGGCGGCGATCCGCGACCGCCTTGCGCGTGCGACGGCCGGCGTCGACGACGATCGCGATTAGCGCGTCACCGGACGTTCAGCAGCGCCCGTCGAACACCCGGCCGATGAAAGGCGCGATGGCCCGCGCGAGACGCTGCGCCGAATC
>JBDTNI010000201.1:0-5003 GCA_039933815.1 Betaproteobacteria bacterium | reverse complement strand
GTTGGCGGCCCCAGCGCGACCGCCGCGGCGCGGTGCAGCCGCGTCGAGGCCGCGTTCGCAGCACCCGGCGCGGGCCAGACGCGCGGATCGGCGAGCTCGCGTTCGGTCATGGGCCGGCGATTCTCGCATGGCGCGGGTCGCACGCTAGAATCGACGCTTCCCCGTCTTCCGGCAGGCCCATGCGCGTCTCGCAGTTCTACCTCCACACGCTGAAGGAAGCGCCCGCCGAGGCGGACGTGATGAGCCAGCAGCTGATGCTGCGCGCCGGATTGATCAAGAAGGTCTCGTCGGGCATCTACAGCTGGATGCCGCTAGGTCTCATTACGCTGCGCAAGGTCGAGCAGGTGATCCGCGAGGAAATGAACCGGGCCGGCGCGCTCGAGACGTATCTGCCGCACGTGCTGCCCGCGGAACTCTGGGAGGAAACGGGCCGCTGGGACAAGTTCGGCCCGCAGCTCCTCAAGATGCGCGACCGGCAGGGACGCGATTTCCTGTTCGGTCCGACGCACGAAGAGGTGATGACGGACATCGTCCGCAAGGACATCCGCAGCTACCGGCAACTGCCGGTCAACCTGTACCAGATCCAGGCGAAGTTCCGCGACGAGATCCGGCCGCGCTTCGGCGTGATGCGGGGGCGCGAGTTCCTGATGAAGGACGCCTATTCGTTCGACGCCGATCGCGACGGGCTCATGCGGTCCTACCAGGCGATGTACGACGCCTACGCGCGGATCTTCACGCGGCTCGGGCTCACGTTTCGCGCCGTGGAGGCCGACACCGGCGCGATCGGCGGTTTTGCATCGCACGAGTTCCAGGTGCTCGCCGACGCCGGCGAAGACGCGATCGCTTACAGCGACGCGTCCGGATACGCGGCCAACGTCGAGCAGGCGGAGGCGCTGGCGCCCACCGATGCGCGCGCCGCGCCATCGGAGCCGATGGCAAAGGTCGCGACACCGGGCCGCACGACATGCGAGGCGGTCGCCGGGCAGCTCGGCCTGCCACTTTCGCGCACGGTGAAGTGCCTGCTCGTCAACGCTGACGGCCGCGTCCGGATGCTGCTGGTCCGCGGCGACCACATGGGCAACGAGGTGAAGATCGCCAAGGCGCCGGGGCTCGCGGGCTGGCGGTGGGCGACCGACGCCGAGATCGTCGCGGCGACTGGATGCCCGCCGGGATACCTGGGGCCTGTCGACATTCCCGCGGACATGCCGCTGATCGTCGATCGCCAGGTGGCGGCGATGAGCGATTTCGTCTGCGGCGCGAACGAAGCCGACTTCCACCTGCGCGGCGTCAACTTCGGACGCGACTGCCGCGAACCCGACGCGGTCGCCGACGTTCGAAACGTCGTCGCGGGTGATCCATCGCCCGACGGCCTGGGAACGCTGTCGATCGTGCGCGGGATCGAGGTCGGACACGTCTTCGCGCTCGGCGATGTGTACTCTACAGCTATGGATGCAACTTATCTCGATGCGTCCGGTCAGTCGCACGTCATCCAGATGGGTTGCTACGGCATCGGGGTCACGCGGATCGTGGCGGCAGCCATCGAGCAGCACCACGATGAACGGGGTATCGCGTGGCCGGCGGCGATGGCACCATTTGCGGTCGCAATCGCTCCGATCGGGTACGACCGCAGCGCCGGCGTCCGCGAATGCGCAGATCGCCTGCTCGCCGACCTCGCGGGGGCCGGCATCGACGCGTTGCTGGATGACCGCGGCGAGCGACCTGGCGTGATGTTTGCTGACCTGGAACTGATCGGTGTACCGCACCGCGTGACGGTGGGCGACCGCGGCCTGAAGGAAGGCGTCGTCGAATACCAGGCGCGGCGCACGACGGCGCCGACCCGTGTTGCCGTCGCCGACGCCGTCTCGTTTTTGAAGCAACGCATCGAAAGTACATGACATCGCCTACAAACCTTCGCCGGGGTACCCGGGCCGTTCTCGTCGCGCTGGCCGCGATGGGTCTCGTGGCAGGCGCGCCGCTGGCGCGCGCGGGCACGCAGGCCGAGGAACATCTGTCCGCCTCGGTCGTGACCGGACTGCAGCGCGCGATCGGCGACAATCCGGTCCCCGCCGACTATGCGCGGCGGCCCGCCGTCCGGTCGTGGCTCGCCGACATGTCGCGCGCGCTCGCCGTGCGCCTTCCCGACGAGATCGCGCGCACTGAATTCCTGTCGACGGTCCATTACGAGGCGACGCGCGCGGGACTCGATCCGCAGCTCGTGCTCGGCGTCATCCACCATGAGAGCGCGTTTCGCAAATACGCGGTGTCGGTCGCGGACGCCCGCGGCTTCATGCAGGTGATGCCGTTCTGGCTGAAGCTGATCGGCACGCCGGATCAGAATCTGTTCCAGCTGCGCACGAACCTTCGGTACGGCTGCACGATCCTGCGGCACTACCTCGATCTCGAGAAGGGCGACGTCTATCGGGCGCTCGGCCGGTACAACGGCAGCCTCGGGCGGCCCGAGTACCCTACCGCGGTAATGGGGGCCGCGATCCGCTACCAGCCCTCGGTCGTGTCCGGCCTCGCGGTGAGGACCGCCGCGACCGCGTCCGCGCACTGAGCAACGCCGCGACGATCACCGGCGCGGCCCGGTACCGCGGTCGGTTCGCCCCGTCGCCCACCGGTCCGCTGCATTTCGGTTCACTGGTCGCCGCGCTCGCGAGTTGCGCCGACGCGCGGGCACGCGGCGGCGAATGGATGCTGCGCGTCGAGGACGTCGACGTCCCGCGCACGCGACCCGGCGCGGAAGCCGCAATCCTGCAGACGCTCGACCACCTGGGTTTCGAGTGGGACGGGCCCATCTGGCGGCAGTCGTCGCGCACCGACGCGTACGAAGCCGCGCTCGACGCGCTTCGAACGGACGCGCACGTCTACCCCTGTGCGTGCACGCGTGCCGAACGCGCCGCCGATCGCATCGGGCAGTCGGGCGAGCGCGTCTATCCGGGCATCTGCCGCCCGCCCCGGGTCGCCGCGTCATCGTCGCGATCGCGCCGTGCGCTGCGCTTTCGCGTCGATGCGGCACCGGTGACCTTCACCGATCGGCTGTACGGCGCGCAGCGACAACGACTCGACGTCGACGTCGGCGACTTCGTGCTCCGACGCAGCGACGGCCTCGTCGGCTACCAGCTCGCGGTCGTCGTCGATGACGCAGCCCAGCGCATCACCGACATCGTGCGCGGCGCCGACCTGCTCACGTCGACACCGCGACAGATCGCGCTGCAACGGGCCCTCGGCCTCGCGACGCCGCGGTATCTGCACGTGCCGGTCGCCGTCGATGCGCGCGGCCGCAAGCTGTCCAAGTCGGCCGGTGCGATGCCACTGGCACAGGCGCCGCTTCGCTCGCTGCTCGATGCGTGGCGGTTTCTCGACCAGCGGGATCCCGACGAGCCGCCGATCTGCGTCGACGAGTTCTGGGCGTGGGCGCGCACGCAATGGGATCCATCCCGGCTCGCGCCCGTGCCCGTGCGTGCGCACACCGCCCGCGTATAATCGGACGCTTCGCCGCGTCATCCGCGCGCCTTTCCGCACCGTCACGAGGTCACGAGGTCACGACGGACGCGGGCATCGCCGGACGAAGCCAGTCCCGGCCCTCACGTCCATCCTCAACGCATGACCACACTCGTCGTCGTCCGCAAGGGCGACTCCGTCGCGATCGCCGCCGATTCGCTGACCACCTTCGGCGACACGAAGCTCGCCGCCTGCCACGACCGTACGTACGACAAGATCGTCCGTCACCGCGACACGTACATCGGCCTGTGCGGCTCGGCTGCGCATCAGCTCGTGTTCGAGAGCCTGCTCGCGAAACACGGCGACTTCGATTTCTCGCACAAGTCAGCGATCTTCGAGACCTTCCGCAAGCTGCATCCGATATTGAAGGATCAGCACTACCTGAACCCGAAGGAAGAGGACGACGACCCTTACGAGTCGACGCAGATCACCGCGTTGATCGCGAACGGCAACGGCATCTTCGGTGTGTTCTCGATGCGCGAGGTCTTCGAGTACACGCAGTTCTGGGCAGCCGGGTCGGGGGCCGAATTCGCGCTTGGCGCGATGCAGTCGCGTTATGCGCAACTGCGATCCGCCGAAGCCGTCGCCCGCGCCGGCGTCGAGATCGGCGCGATCTTCGACAAGAATTCAGCGCTGCCGATGACGATCTACACGCTGCCGCTGCTGCGACCGTGACTCCGCACCGCAGCGACAGCCGTGGCACCGACGTGCTGGCGCCGTTCGTGTTCGAGCACGCGCGCATCCGCGGATCCCGCGTGCAGCTCGACCGAACGAGCCGCTCCATCGTCGCCTGCCACCCGTACCCCGCATCGCTCGCGCGCGCGCTCGCCGAGCTCCTCGCCGCGTCGGCGCTGCTTGCGTCGTCGCTGAAGCTCCACGGCAGCCTCGCCGTCCAGCTGTCGTCCGACGGACCCGTGCGGCTGCTGGTCGTCGAATGCGGCGGCGATCTGGTGCTGCGGGCAACGGCGCAGTGGGACGACGCGCAGGTCGCGGCGCTGCCCCCGGACGCACCACTAGCCGTGCTGGCCGGTGGTTCCGCACGCGGCCGGCTGACGCTGACGCTCGACTCTCGCGACACCGGCACGCTCTACCAGGGCATCGTGGCGCTCGAGACGACCTCGGTCGCGTCGTCGATCGAGCATTACCTTGCGACGTCGGAACAGTTGCCGAGCCGCCTGTGGCTCGACGCCGGCGCCGACGGCGCCGTGCACGGCCTGCTGCTGCAGCGGTTGCCGGGCAACGACGAGCCGGACGCCGCGACGTGGGAACGAATCACCGGCGACGCCGATACGCGCGCCGCGCATTCGGCCGCGCACCATTCACCGGCCGATGCGCTGCGGGCGCTGTTCCCGCACGACGACGTGCGCATGTTCGACGAACGGGCGGTGACCTTCGCGTGCAAGTGCTCGCTCGAGCGAGTCGAGCGCGCGCTGCGCATCGCCGGTCGCGACGAAATCGAGGCTGCGATCGCCGAACGCGGCATCGTCGACGTCACCTGC
>JBDTNI010000200.1:0-5006 GCA_039933815.1 Betaproteobacteria bacterium | reverse complement strand
CGGCAGGCCGGACATTTCGGCGATGCCGCCGGCGTTGTCGGTGATCGGGCCGTAGGCGTCGAGCGCGACGACGATGCCGGCCATGCTCAGCATCGCGGTCGCGGCGACGGCGATGCCGAAGAGGCCGGCGAGCCAGTACGAGACGGTGATGGCGAGGCACACGAAGAGGACCGGCCACGCGGTCGAGCGCATCGATACGCCGAGGCCGGCGATGATGTTGGTGCCGTGCCCGGTGGTCGAGGCCTGGGCGATGTGACGCACCGGAGAATATTGCGTGCCGGTGTAGAACTCGGTGATCCAGACCAGCGCGGCGGTGAGCGCCAGGCCGATGAAACACGCGCCGAACAGCTTCAACTGGCTGCCACTGGCGGCAATCGCGTTGTCTGGGATCAGCCAGATCGTGACGAAGTAGAACGCGATCAGCGACAAGATGCCCGCGATCGCGAGGCCCTTGTACAGCGCCGGCATCACGTTCTTCATGCCCGGCGAGGCCTTGACGAAGAAGCAGCCGATGATCGAGCCGATGATCGACACCGCGCCGAGCGCAAGCGGATAAAGCACCGCACTCGCGGGCGCGGAGGTGACGAGCAGCGCGCCGAGCACCATGGTGGCGATGATGGTGACCGCGTAGGTCTCGAACAGGTCGGCCGCCATGCCAGCGCAGTCTCCCACGTTGTCGCCCACGTTGTCGGCGATCACGGCGGGGTTGCGCGGATCGTCCTCCGGGATGCCTGCCTCGACCTTGCCCACGAGGTCGGCGCCCACGTCGGCGCCCTTGGTGAAGATGCCGCCGCCGAGCCGCGCGAAGATCGAGATCAGCGATCCGCCGAACGCGAGCCCGACGAGCGGCTCGATCGCGTTGTGCAGCCCCTCGTTCATCAGGTTCGGTGCGTAGTTCGCCGTCGACACCAGGAACCAGTAGAAACCCGCCACGCCGAGCAGGCCGAGGCCCACGACGAGCATGCCGGTGATCGCGCCGCCGCGGAACGCCACTGCGAGCGCTTCGTTGAGCCCTACGGTGGCGGCCTCGGCGGTGCGGACGTTGGAACGCACCGACACGTTCATGCCGATGTAGCCCGCGACGCCGGACAGGATCGCGCCGAGCGCGAATCCGCCGGCGGTACGCCAGTTCAGGAACACGCCGATGACGAAAAACAGGATGACGCCCACGATGCCGATCGTCATGTACTGCCGGTTGAGATACGCCTTCGCGCCCGCCTGGATCGCCGCGGCGATCTCCTGCATGCGCGCATTACCGGCAGGCTTGGCGAGAATCCACCGGATGGATATCGCCCCGTAAACGATCGCCGCTATCGCGCAGACGAGCGCGAAGATAAGCGGAGTTGGCATCGGTACTCTCCCTCAAGGATTGTGAATCGTGAACGCCCGTCCGCGTGCGCCATTCTGGGGGCGCCCGCGCGCGATCCCGCCTTTTTTGGGCGGTGATGCGCCGGCCGTTGAAGTAGGCGTCGCCGCTTTTATGGGCGACGGTCACCAAAACTCGCTATTTTGCCAGTGCGCGGTCCAGAAAGTCGAGCCGGTCCTGTCCCCAGAACAACTCGCCCTGATAAACGTATGTGGGCGCCCCGAACACACCGCGGTCGATGGCCTCCTGCGTCAGGACTGCATACCGGTTCACGATGTCGGGCGCCAGGGCGCGCGCCTCGAGCGCGTCGGCGTCCTGGCCGCATGCGGCGGCGATCGAGCGAATCGTCGCGGCGTCGGCGATGTCGCGGTCCTCCGCCCACAGTGCACGGCCGAGCGCCCCGCAGAGCGCCAGCGCCGCGTCGGTTCCCACCTCGGCGGCAGCCAGCACCCAGCACGCCGACGGATCGCCGGAGGCGGGGAAATGCGCGGGCTTCGGAATGAGCGGCACTTGCAGGTGACGCGACCAGCGCGCGAGCTCCACGAGGCGGTAGGCCTGCCGCTGCGGTGCGCGCTTGGACAGCGGCAGACCGCCGGAAACGGGGAACACCTGGCCCAGGTTCACCGGCTTGACGGCGACGTCGGCATGATGCCGCCGGGCAATCTCGACGAAGCGCGCGTGTCCCAGATAGACGAACGGCGAGATCGGCGTCAGGTAGTAATCGACTTGCGCATCCATGTGGCCTCAGATTTCGAAGGGGGTGTCAAGGCGCTTGGGAACCGCGACGTTCTTCAGCCGGACGTAATCGGGCAGGCCGTCGCGATACGGCGGGGGCGACTCGCCGCGGATCAGCGGCGCGAGGTACGTCCGGGCGCGGGCGGTGATGCCGAAGCCGTCCCTTGTGATGAACGACCGGGGCAGCATCTTTTCGCGGTTGGCGACCTGCTCGAGCGGTACAACGCCTATCTTCCATCGGTACGGGCGATCGCCGGTGCGTACGATCGCCGGCATCACCGCGTTATGGCCCTTGAGCGCGAGCAGCACGGCGGCCTTGCCCACCGCGTACGCGTGATCGAGGTCGGACTTCGACGCGATATGCCGCGCCGAGCGCTGCAGGTAGTCGGCGACGGCCCAATGGAACTTGTGGCGCAGCCGCTCGCGAACGCGATTGGCGATCAGCGGTCCGACGCCGCCCAGCTGCGCGTGACCGAACGCATCCTTGCTGCCCGCCTCGGCCATCAGCGTCCCATCCGGCCGTTGCAGCCCCTCGGAGACGCCGACGCAACAGTAACCGTCGCGCGTCACGCGCGCATCGACGGCCGCCATGAAGCGGTCTTCGTCGAACGGTATCTCGGGGAACAGCAGCACGAGCGGAATCGGCGTCGACTCGTCGGCTGCCATGCCGACCGCCGCCGTGATCCAGCCGGCGTGGCGACCCATGACCTCGAGCACGAAGACCTTCGTCGACGTCTTGGCCATCGACGCGACGTCGAACGCCGCTTCGCGCATCGACGTGGCGACGTACTTCGCCACCGACCCGAAGCCCGGGCAGTTGTCGGTCACGGCCAGGTCGTTGTCGACCGTCTTCGGCACGTGGACGGCGACGAGCCGGTAACCAAGGCGCCCCGCGACCTGTGACACCTTGAGGCAGGTGTCGGCGGAATCGTTGCCGCCGTTGTAGAAGAAATAGCCGATGTCGTGCGCGCGGAACACGTCGATCAGCCGCTCGTACTGTGCGCGCGATTCGTCGATGCTCTTGAGCTTGTAGCGGCACGAGCCGAAAGCACCGGCAGGCGTGTGTTTCAGCGCCGCGATGTCACGCGCGGATTCCTTGCTCGTGTCGATCAGATCCTCGGTCAGCGCACCGATGATCCCGTTGCGCCCGGCGAACACGCGCCCGATTTGCGAGCGATGAGCGCGCGCCGTCTCGATGACGCCGGCGGCGCTGGCGTTGATGACCGCGGTCACGCCGCCCGACTGTGCATAGAAAGCGTTCTGTGGGGCCATGAGTCGATATCCGTGTCACTGGGGTGAGTCGTCAAACGAACCCGGCGGTGCCCGGCGCCGGCGAAACGCCGGCCGTGTCAGCTGCGCAACGCCGCCATGAATGCGCCGCGGATGCCATCGACGGTGCCGAGGCCGTTGACCTTGCGATAGTGCGGCGCACGCGGGTCGCCGCTTGCCTCCCAGCGCGAGTAGTAGCTGACGAGCGGCTCGGTCTGCGCGTGGTACACGGCGAGGCGGTTCAGCACGGTCTCCTCGCGGTCGTCCGCCCGCTGGATCAGCGGTTCGCCCGTTACATCGTCCAGGCCGGTCGCCTTCGGCGGATGGAACTTGACGTGGTACGTGCGTCCTGAACCGGGATGCACGCGCCGCCCGCCGAGACGCTCGACGATGGCCGCGTCCGGCACGTCGATCTCCACGACGTAGTCGAGGCTCACGCCGGCCTCCTTCATCGCGTCGGCCTGCGGGATCGTCCGGGGGAATCCGTCGAACAGATAACCGGGCGAGCAGTCTGGCTGCGCGAGCCGGTCCTTGACGAGCCGGACGATGATGTCGTCGGAAACCAGCGCGCCGCGTTCCATCACCTGCTTCGCGGAGAGACCGAGCGGCGACCCCGCTTTCACCGCCGCGCGGAGCATGTCGCCGGTCGAGATCTGGGGAATCGAGTACGTGTCGCGGATGTACCCGGCCTGGGTGCCTTTGCCGGCACCCGGCGGGCCGAGAAGTATCAGACGCATGGGATCAAGGGCATGGGGGGCGCTCGACGACTCGGTCCGGCATGTTACCCGACGAGCTGGCGCACGCGCGCGAGGTCGTCCCCGGTGTCGACACCGGGTGCGGGCGTGCCTTGCGTGACGGCGACCACGATCCGGAACCCGTGCCAGAGCGCGCGCAGCTGCTCCAGCGCCTCGAACGATTCGATCGGCGCCGGCGCGAGCGTCGGATACGCCTGCAGGAAGGGCATCCGGTACGCGTAGAGACCGTAATGCCGGTAAAGCGGGAGACCGGCCGGAACCGCGTCCGGTCGCCCGCCTGCGAACGCGTCGCGCGCCCACGGAATGGTCGCCCGGCTGAAATACAGCGCGTAGCCGCGCGCGTCGAGTGCGACCTTGACGACGTTCGGACTGAACGCCTCGTCGACGTCGTGCAGCGGATGGCATGCCGTGGCAATCGCCGCATCCGGATGGGCGCCGAGCAACGCGGCGACGCGGTGCATCAGCGCGGGATCGAGCAGCGGCTCGTCGCCCTGTGCGTTGACGATGATGTCGTCGTCGCCGAGGCCCATCGACCGGGCGGCTTCGGCGAGCCGATCGGTGCCCGTCGCATGGGAAGTTTGCGTCATGACCGCCTCGAAGCCGTGCGCGGCGACGACGTCGGCGATGCGGCGGTCGTCGGTCGCGACGGCCACGCGCCGCGCGCCGCTATCACGCGCCCGCATCGCGACGCGGACGACCATCGGTTGCCCGCCGATGTCCGCGAGCGCCTTGCCCGGAAGGCGCGACGACGCGTACCGCGCGGGGATCAGGACGACGAAGCCGCCACGCGCGCCTTCCGTCACGTCCCGAGCGCTTCCCATTCTTCGGGGGTCAGCTTGCGCGCCTCTTCCTCGAGCATCACCGGAATGCCATCGCGGATC
>JBDTNI010000199.1:0-5018 GCA_039933815.1 Betaproteobacteria bacterium | reverse complement strand
TGCGCGCCGGCCTGGCGACGCCCGACGCGCGGATCGCGTGGACACCGCTGAGCGGCGGCGTGTCGTCGGACATCTGGCGCGTCGACACCGGCGGGCGGACGTTCTGCATCAAGTGCGCATTGCCGCGACTGAAGACCGAGCAGCCATGGCACGCACCGGTCGGCCGTAACGCGTACGAGTGGGCGTGGATCAACTTCGCCACGCGGCATTGCCCCGATAACGTTCCGAAACCCATTGCGCACGACCCCGGTCAGGGGATTTTCGCAATGGAGTTTCTCGATCCCACTCTGTATCCGAACTGGAAGCGCCTTTTGCTCGATGGCCATATCGACCCGTCGGTCGCCGCCGCGATGGGCACGCTCGTCGCGCGGCTTCACGCGGCGAGCGCCGGCGACAACGCGATCGCGGCGGCCTTTCCCACCGATGCGATCTTCGACGCGATTCGGCTCGCGCCGTACCTGATCGCCACCGCCGATCGCCATCCGGATGTCGGCGGACGCTTGCGCGAACTCGCGTCGCGAACGGCGCTGACGAAAGTCGCGCTCGTTCACGGCGATGTGAGCCCGAAGAACGTTCTCGTCGGGCCCGGCGGTCCCGTGCTGCTCGACGCCGAGTGCGCGTGGTTCGGCGATCCCGCATTCGACGTTGCGTTCTGTCTCAACCATTTCCTGCTGAAGTGCGCCGCGCGGCCCGCGCGCCGGCAGGCGCTTTACGCCTGCTTCGATAAATTTGCCGATGCGTATTTCGCGGGGGTCGCGTGGGAGCCACGCGGCGCGATCGACGCCCGCGTGGCGACATTGCTTCCGGCGCTTTCCCTGGCGAGGGTCGACGGGAAGTCGCCGGTGGAATATCTTGACGACGACGATCGGCGGTCGATCCGCAAGATCGTGCGGCCGCTGCTCGTCGATCCGCCCGCGTGCGTGGACGCGGTTCGGACGCGCTGGCAGTTGGCGTTGCCCGGTTAGCGGCGCCAGCGCCGCGCCGTGTCCGAAGTCACCGCGACCCGAAAACGACGCACACCTGCATACCTCAGTGATAACCGTCGTCGGACCTGACCTTGCCGCGGAACACGTAGTACGACCAGCCGATGTACATGAAGATGATCGGCAGCAGGAACAGCGTGCCGACGAGCAGGAACGTCTGCGTTGACGGCGCTGCCGCGGCCTGCCAGAGCGTGTGGGTGTAGGGCACGACGTACGGGAACAGGCTGATACCGAGACCGAGATAACACATCGCGAAGAGACCCATCGCGCCGATGAAGGGCATGTAATCGGCGTCCCGGCGCAACGCGCGCCAAGTCATCCACGCAATGGCTGCAGTGATGAGCGGGACGGGGCCGAAGTAGAACAGGTTCGGAAAGCTGAACCAGCGCTCGGCGATCTGACGATGCAGCAGCGGCGTCCAGAGGCTGACCATCGCGATGAACGCGAGCACGCCGTAGAGCGCGATCGTCGCGCGTCCCCGCGCCCATGCCTTGAGGTCGCCCTCGGTCTTCATCACGATCCATGTGGCGCCGAGCAGCGTGTAGCCGAACAGCAGGCCGACGCCCGTCGCGAGCGGAAACGGCTGCACCCAGTCGAAGCTCGTGCCCACGAATGCACGGCCTTTGACGTCGAATCCCTGGACGTACATGCCGAGCACCACGCCCTGGGCAAACGTGGCGATCGTGGAACCGAAGAAAAACGCGCGGTCCCACCAGCGGCGGTGCGTGGTCTCCTTCAATCGAAACTCGAATGCGACGCCGCGGAAGATCAGCCCCAGCAGCATCGCGAGAAGCGGAAAATAGACGGCGGGCATGACGATCGCGAAGGCGAGCGGAAACACGGCGAGCAGCCCCAGCCCGCCCAGGACGAGCCATGTCTCGTTGCCGTCCCACACCGGCGCCACCGACGTCATCATCAGCGTGCGCGCGTCGTCGTCGCGTGCCATCGGAAACAATATGCCGATGCCGAGATCGAAGCCGTCGAGAAGCACGTACATGAACACGGCAACGCCGAGGATGATCGTCCATACCGGTACGAGGTCGAGTGGCGGCATCGGTGCGGGTCCTTCGCGTCAGGCGTCCACTTCTGCGCCCGACAGCGGACGTGCCGGCCGCTCGCCCAGCTTGGGCTCCCGCAGGTCGACGTGGTCGGGCGGACCGCGGCGCGCGAGCCTCGCCATGTAGAAGATGCCGGCGCCGAATACGACGAGGTAGACCACGACGTAGAGAATGAGCGACGCCAGCACATTGCCGCCGGTCAGCGACGGCGAGACGGCGTCGCGCGTCCGGAGCAACCCGTAGACGACCCACGGCTGGCGTCCGACTTCCGTGACGGTCCAGCCGGCGACCACGGCGATGAATCCGGCGGGCAGCATCGCGATGCAGGCGTTGTGATACGTGCGGCTCGTATAAAGATTGCCGCGGAAGCGCAGCCACAGGCCCCAGATCGCCATCGCAAGCATCAACATGCCGATGCCCACCATGATCCTGAACGCGAAGAATACAGGCGCGACCGGCGGGCGATCGGATGGGGGCGCGTCTTTAAGGCCGGTGATCACCGCATCCGGCGAATGGCCGAGATAGACGCTCGCCAGCGCCGGGATTGAAATTTCGGCGCGGTTTCGCTCGGCCGTTGCGTCGGGAATGGCAAACAGCACCGCGGGGGCGCGCGGCTGCGTCTCCCACAGGCCCTCCATCGCGGCGACCTTGATCGGCTGATGCTTCAGCGTGTTGAGGCCGTGCAGGTCACCGAGGACGATCTGCGCCGGGACGAATATCGCGATGAAGATCACCGTCATGCCCATCACCGCGCGCGCCTCCGCCGTGTGCACGCCGTGCTTCAGGTGCCAAGCGGTCGCGCCCAGCACCGCGAACGCGGTCGTCAGGTAGAAGCCCGTCACCGTGTGCGCGAGTCGATACGGGAACGACGGGTTGAAGATCACGGACAGCCATTCGACGGTCATGAATCGGCCGTCGACGATCTCGTGACCCGCGGGCGTTTGCATCCAGCTGTTGGCCGACAGGATCCAGAACGACGAGAACAGCGTGCCCGCGGCCACCATTACCGCGGCCGCGAAATGCGCGGCCGGCGGCACCCGCTTGCGCCCGAACAGCAGGATGCCGAGAAACCCGGCTTCGAGGAAGAACGCGACCAGCCCCTCGTACGCGAACAACGGGCCGAGCACGTTGCTCGTTGCATCCGAGTAGCGGCTCCAGTTGGTGCCGAACTGAAACGGCATCACGATGCCGGACACGACGCCCATGCCGAACGACACGGCGAAAATGCGCGTCCAGAACACTGACAGTCGCAGGTACAGCGCGTCGCGCTTCGCAAGATAGAGCGCTTCGAGCAGCACGATGAACGACGCGAGGCCGACGGTGAACGCCGGCAGCAGGATATGAAACGCGACGACGAACGCGAATTGCAGGCGGGACAGGAAAACCGGATCGAGGCCCATCGCGATGTTCGAAGCTTCCGGTGAGGCCGACGGCGCTGCGCGTCGCGAGCCGGTCGGGCTATTCTAGCCGTCCTCATGCTGGACCGCCAACGGCGGTGATCGTTCCGCCCTGGCAAACGGTAGGCGCAGCCGCGCGGCCGTGCCGACGCATTGCTCGGCGCCGCTGCTGGCCGATGCGCAGCTTCAGCGCGGCGCGCGAAGCGTATCGAGAATGGCTTCCCCGCTGACCGTCACCGTTACATCGCTCACGCCGCCTTCCACGGCCACGGGCGGCGCGCTGGCCGCGACGCCCGCGGCGCGGAACATCGGTTGCGGTCGGCCGTAGTCGTTGGTCTGGATCGTGATGCGGCCCGTGCGCCACCCGCCGGCGTTGAAACCTTGCGCTGCGCGGTCCGCGCGCTGCTGCCAGTTCTTGATGGCCTGCTGCGTCAGCCCGCTCTCGGCCGCCTGTCGCGTTGCGTTGCTCACGCTGAAGCTTAGCCCGGTCATCACGAGTCCGTCGGAAGCCTGCAGCTTCGAGACCAGGCCGGACAGCGCCGCAAAGTCTGCGCTCTCGAGCAGCAGCGTCTGGGACACGCGCCAGCGCGTTGGACGGTTTGCCTCGGCGAGCTGGTACGAACTGTAGCCGGCGGTGGAGGCGTCGACGCCCGCAACTGCACGCGCCCGCGCAAGCGCGCGCGCCATTCGCGCATTCACGTCGCTGGCGGCCTGCGCAGCATCAGCGTTATCGGATTCCGCGCGCAGGTAGGCGTGCATCCGGTCGTTGGCGACATTGCCCGTCGCGGACGCCGTGAGGGTCACGACGGGCTGCGGCGTCGGCGCGTCCGTCAGTGCCTGTGCAGCCGCGGGCAGCGCAGCCATGATCAGCGTCGCAGCAACGGTAACGGTCCATTCACGCATGCGACCTCCTTCGACACTCGGTTCCGGGCGATTCCCCATGCTCAATGGTCGACGGCGCCGATACGTTGACACGTCGACCGTTTCGGCCGTCAGCGAGCGCTTCGACTTGGCAGCGCGAGGATCGCATCGCGGTTGGTCGACGAGAAGCACCGTGCCGCTGCGGCTTCCCACGGCAGCCATGCGGAGCGCAGATGCTCGCGCGGTGACAACTGGACCTGAACCGGCACGCCGACATCGACCGAGAAAACGTGCTCGGTGTTGTGCGTCGTTCCGTCGGGATAGCGATGCCGCCATTGCGGGAATATCTCGTAGTCGCGCGACTGCTGCCAGTCCACGGCACCGCCGAATGCGTCCGCGTCGATTCCGGTCTCCTCGATGAGCTCACGACGCGCGGTGTCGGCGAGGCTTTCATCGGCGTCGCGGCTGCCCGTCACCGACTGCCAGTGGTCGGGGAAGTCGGCGCGCTCGAGCAGCAGCACGTGCAGATCCGTCGTATGGACCAGCACGAGCACCGAGACGGGTTGCTTGGTGCCCACGGCGTTGGCGGCTTGCGTCCCCGGGGAGGTCAGTTGACGAGTACCCAGAACGCAACGTTGCGCTCGCGCCAGAACGACGATGCCTCGGTCAGGATGTCCTCGAGCGTTCCCCAGTCGTTCGGATGCGTCTTGCGGTAATGC